>JAOUOM010000587.1 GCA_029880385.1 Cyclobacteriaceae bacterium
CCTGCAGGAAGCGCGGATTGAACGAGATCAGATAATAAAATTAGCGGTCGAAGCGGCTAATAAAATCAAAGAGGACGCCAAAGCTGAAACCACAAAAATTGCAGACAAATTAATTAAGGAAGCAAAGGCAACCATCGAGTCAGAAAAAAAGATGGCCTTGGCAGAAGTAAAAAATCTGGTCGCAAATCTGTCGGTCGAAATAGCGGAAAAAATATTGCGTGAAAAACTGTCAGGTGATAAGTCACAGGCAGCATTGGTCAGTAAGTTTTTGGACGAAGTAAAGGTTAATTAACAATGTCAGCTACACGAATTGCTTCGCGTTACGCAAAACCCTTGCTTGAACTGGCCCTCGAACGAAATATCCTTGATCAGGTAAAGCAGGATATGTTGTCTTTTACGCAGTTATGCAAAGAGAACAGGGAATTTGCCGCAATGCTTCGAAGCCCTATTATCAAGCATTTCAAAAAAGCAGAAATACTAACTAGTATATTCAAGGGAAAAGTCAGTGACATCACATTAACGACCTTTACGTTGATTACCCGGAAAAACAGAGAAACGGTGCTTCCGGAAATTGCAGAAGAATTCCTGCGAATGTATAATGTAAACCAGGGTTTTCAGGAAGCTATTGTCACGACTTCATTTCCCCTAGACAATGAGTTAAAGGCTGCTTTTGAAAAGGTCATTCACGAGCTTTCCGGCAAAAAGCCCCTTCTAAAGGAAGTAGTAAAACCAGGCATTATTGGGGGTTTTATCCTGATGATGGGCGATCGACAAATTGATGAAAGCGTCAGTGGAAAACTGAGGGAATTAAAACTAAGATTTCAAAAGGAAAATAAATAATAATAAGCCACCAGGCATAAACTAAATAGACTATGGCAGATGTCAGACCTGATGAGGTTTCAGCAATTTTAAGGGAACAATTATCCAACTTTAAGACAGAAGCAGAGCTTGAAGAAGTGGGTACCGTCCTACAAGTAGGTGATGGTGTTGCCCGTATATATGGATTGTCACATGCGCAAGCGGGTGAATTGCTGGAGTTTGAAAATGGCCTAAACGCATTGGTACTTAACCTTGAGGAAGATAACGTAGGAGCGGTATTATTAGGGGACTCCAGTGGTGTAAAAGAAGGGGATACGGTCAAAAGAACCGGAAAGATTGGATCCATCAAGGTAGGCGAAGGAATGTTGGGCCGCGTGGTTAATACGCTTGGTGAGGCGATTGATGGAAAAGGTGCGATATCGGGTGAGTTGTTTGAAATGCCACTGGAGCGTAAAGCACCCGGTGTTATTTATCGCCAGCCGGTAAATGAACCGCTTCAAACCGGGATCAAAGCCATTGACTCCATGATCCCCATTGGTCGGGGTCAACGCGAATTGATCATCGGTGACCGTCAGACTGGAAAGACGGCTGTTGCCATTGATACAATCATCAATCAAAAGGAATTTCATGAGCAGGGCAAACCTGTTTATTGTATTTATGTAGCCATTGGACAAAAGGCATCTACCGTTGCAGGGATCTACTCTACGCTTGAAAAAGCCGGTGCTATGGCGTATACGGTTATTGTTAACGCTTCTGCTTCCGATCCGGCTCCCATGCAGTTTTTTGCCCCCTTTACCGGTGCTTCCATCGGGGAGTATTTCAGGGATACAGGACGTCCGGCTTTGGTTGTTTATGATGATTTATCTAAGCAGGCGGTATCTTATCGTGAAGTATCACTGCTGTTGAGAAGACCTCCAGGACGTGAAGCTTATCCTGGTGATGTATTCTATTTGCATTCAAGGCTGTTGGAGCGTGCGGCCAAATTGATCAACAATGATGAGATCGCAGCTCAAATGAATGATCTTCCCGAGTCATTGAAAGGGAAGGTAAAAGGAGGAGGGTCATTGACTGCCCTTCCTATTATTGAAACACAGGCAGGTGACGTTTCGGCTTACATTCCTACAAACGTGATTTCGATTACGGATGGTCAGATATTTTTGGAGACCAACCTATTTAACTCCGGTATACGTCCTGCTATCAACGTGGGTATATCCGTATCGCGTGTAGGGGGTTCTGCACAGATCAAATCGATGAAAAAAATTGCCGGTACATTAAAACTCGATCAGGCACAATTCAGGGAGCTGGAAGCATTTTCAAAATTTGGGTCTGACCTGGATGCTTCTACCCAACGAACCATTGACAGGGGACGAAGAAACCAGGAAATATTGAAACAACCTCAATATTCACCTGTACC
>JAOUOM010000046.1 GCA_029880385.1 Cyclobacteriaceae bacterium
TAGCGGGGGGGCACTGGTTAACCTCAGGGGCGAACTGGTCGGGTTAAATACCGCTATTATATCACCTACTGGGGCATTTGCGGGGTATTCATTTGCAGTTCCGGTAAGCTTGGTTCAAAAAGTATACAACGACCTGGTAGAGTTTGGTGCCGTACAAAGGGCACTACTTGGGATTGAAATACGGGATGTGAATTCAGAATTGGCAAAACAGGAAAACCTTGACGTGGTAAAAGGAGTCTATGTGATCAGGATACGCAACGGAAGTGCGGCCGAAGAAGCGGGACTGGAAGAAGGGGATGTGATTACAGCTGTCGATGGAAAAATAGTCAACAGTACATCCGAACTTCAGGAACGTGTTGCGCTCAACCGCCCCGGTGACAAAATCAGCGTGACGTTCCTCCGCAATGGAAAGTCAAAAACTGCCACCGCTATTTTGAAAAATACAGCAGGCACGACGGATGTTGTGGAAGTAGCAAGCTCGTCCATTTCCATCTCAGGATCCACGTTTGTGGAACTTACGGATGCTGAAAAAGACAAACTAAATCTGGATGGGGGTGTCAAAGTAGAAACAGTAGGAAACGGGAAGTGGAAAGAAGCGGGTCTCAAGCCTGGCTACATCATCACACGAGTAGATAAAAAGGAAATTCGTGATGTCAGCAACTTTTCTGGTTACCTTCAGTCAGTCCAGGGTGAAGGCATCCTGCTAGAAGGGATTTACCCGAATGGCGACAAGGCATATTATGGTATAGGTTGGTAGTTGTATACTAAATAGGTTGCTGGAAAAGGCCATCTGTATTTCCGGTGGCCTTTCTGTTTTTAAGGTCAGCGAATCTGTTAGTTTTGCAGCATTCAACAACGAAAAACCCTACACAATCATGACAAACACTTCCTTTCTCTCACAACTGGGAATAGAAAATCAAAATAGCGGAGCAGCCATAGGTGGTCACTGGATCAGAACCAAGGGACAATCCATTACGTCGTTTTCACCTGTGGATGGTAAATCCATCGCCGAAGTAACGCTCGCTACCAAAGAAGCCTACGACGAGGTGATCAATGCGGCATCAGCGGCTTTTAATGACTGGCGTATGGTGCCAGCTCCCAAAAGGGGGGAAATTGTGAGGCAAATTGGGAATGCCCTGCGCGAAAAAAAAGATCCGTTGGGAAGACTGGTCTCCTATGAAATGGGAAAATCACTACAGGAAGGCCTGGGCGAAGTACAGGAAATGATCGATATCTGCGACTTTGCCGTAGGCTTGTCCCGTCAGCTTTATGGCCTTTCCATGCATTCGGAACGACCTCTTCACCGGATGTACGAACAATGGCACCCACTAGGCGTAGTTGGCATCATCTCCGCTTTCAATTTTCCCGTGGCCGTGTGGGCATGGAATTCTATGCTGGCTTGGGTTTGTGGGGATGTTTGTGTCTGGAAACCCTCCGAAAAAGTCCCCCTTTCTGCCATTGCCTGTCAAAAAATAGTCAAGGAAGTTTTTGAAGCCAATGATATAAACGGGGCCATCAGCGGGTTGGTCATTGGTGACGCTTCTATCGGTCAGCACATGGCCGACGACTCACGTGTTGCACTCGTGTCGGCCACAGGCTCCATACGGATGGGTAAATCCGTTGCTGCCGCCGTAGGAAAACGACTAGGAAAAACCATACTTGAACTGGGAGGAAACAATGCCGTGATTATCACTGAGCAAGCCGATCTGGATATTGCGATTCCGGGTGTCGTATTCGGTGCCGTGGGAACTGCCGGCCAACGATGCACCTCCACACGCAGGCTGATCATCCATGAAAGCCGCTTTGATGAAATGAAACAACGGCTGGCAAAAGCCTATAGCCAACTCCGTATCGGTGACCCGTTGGATGAGTCCAACCACGTTGGTCCTTTAATTGACAAACAGGCTGTCGCCATCTATTTCTCTGCCATCCAGCAGGTGCTTGACGAAGGTGGCGAGGCAATTGTGCCGGGAGGTGTGATGGAAGGCGGAGGTTATGAATCAGGCTGCTATGTCAAGCCGTGTATTTATGAAATGAAACGTCATTACCCAATGGTTTGTGAAGAGACTTTTGCTCCGATTTTATACCTGATCAAATACAAGGAAATAGAAGAGGCTATCGCCATTCAAAACGATGTTCCACAGGGACTCTCATCAGCCATTATGACCAACAACCTTCGGGAAGCTGAGTTGTTTTTGTCCCAAAAAGGTTCCGATTGCGGTATTGCCAATGTAAACATTGGGACATCCGGTGCCGAAATCGGCGGAGCCTTTGGGGGTGAAAAAGAAACAGGCGGAGGCAGGGAGTCTGGCTCCGATGCTTGGAAAGCCTATATGCGCCGCCAGACCAATACCATCAATTACTCAAGGGAATTGCCCCTGGCACAGGGGATCAAGTTTGACTTGTGAAAATTTGACATACCGAAAAAAAGGGGCAACCAGCTGGCTGCCCCTTTTTTTATTTCGTGTATTCAAAATCACTCTTCTTTATAGATGGCAATGGTCACTTCACCCTCTGCCGTGATATAACCTCGGTACATTCCCTGCGAGCTGAACGGCATGGACACATGGCCCTGATTGTCCATGGTGATCATGCCCCCTTCACCACCCAATTCATAGGTTTTGTCAATGACTTCCTGAGCTGCCTGTCCTACCGAATATCCCTTGTACTGCATCAATGCGGAAACATCATACGCCGAAACCGAACGAATGAAATATTCCCCGTGTCCGGTAGCAGAAACCCCGCATGTTGCATTGTTGGCATAGGTACCGGCACCAATGATGGGGGCATCACCAATTCTACCCCATTTTTTATTCGTCATTCCACCGGTAGATGTTCCTGCGCATAGGTTGCCGGCAGCATCCAGTGCCACGGCACCAACTGTTCCATATTCTTTTTCTACCCGTTGTACACGCTCCAGTTGTTCCTTTCTGCGGTCTGTCTTGAAATAGGAAGGATCAACAATTTCAAGGCCCTGTTCACTGGCAAATTGTTCGGCTCCTTGTCCTGCCATCATTACATGAGGTGAATGAACCATTACTTCATAGGCTGCCAGAATCGGATTTTTTACCGTCTTGATACCGGCTACCGAGCCGGCGTTTCGGTCATTGCCCCGCATAATTGATGCATCAAGCTCATTTTCCCCTGTTGACGTATAGACGGCACCTACCCCGGCATTAAATAACGGAGAGTCTTCCATCACATTGATGGCCTTCATGATGGCCTCACAGCTTTCGCCACTGTCCTTCAGTACCTCATACCCGGCACGCAGGGCTTCCTCCATTTTCTCCCGGTAGGCCTGTTCGGTTTCCGGTGTAATATTTTCTTTTTTAATAGTTCCGGCCCCCCCGTGGATCACGAGCACTGCTGTTGGCAGGTTTATGTCTTCAAGGGTGCCTGGTTGTTCTTTTGTCTCAGGGGCTTGCTGGCACCCGAGTAAAAACAAAAAAGAGGTGATCGTGGCGTAGATGGTCGTTTTCATATCAATGATGGGAAAGTTGAATTTGGTTTTCCGAAGCAATATGGAGGTAATTTTTCATCCAAAAAACATGAATTTTTATAAAAGGCCGATCGTTCTAATGGAAGGAATACGGTTGGTCATGAACCTGTTTGGAAAAAGTATTATTTTAAATTATTCCGTATTGGATTAGATTAGCGGATATTTTTTATCCGACGATAAAATTGTTTGATTATGTCAGAAAAAACAAAATATTCCCAGGACGAGCTCAAGGAATTTGAAGAATTGATTTTGGACAAGCTTGCAAAAGCAAAACAGGAGTTGACGATCCTTCGGGAATCCCTAACAAGGAGTTCAGACGGTGTAAGTGGGGATACATTTGGTAGTGTGAAGACGCTGGAAGATGGTGCTGACACAGCCGAAAAGGAACACCTATCCCAATTGGCAGCACGTCAACAAAAATTTATTATTAACCTGGAAAATGCATTGGTACGTATTAAAAATGGCACGTATGGTGTCTGTTCGGATACCGGCAAACTTATCAGTAAAGAGCGTTTGCGTGCTGTACCCCACACTACCCAGTGCATAGAGGCCAAGCTTAACAGAAAATAGTGGATTTCCTTTCCCAGCATATTGAAGCCCTGGTTTTTTGTTCACCAAAACCGATTACCGAAGAAGACATACGGGGATGCCTGATCGAGATGTTTGAAGCGGATGTCCCGCTCGATGACATTCGGCAAAGCCTGAAAAAAATCAATGACCGCTACACCACCGATGACCATGCCTTTGGATTGGTGAAAAGCGGTGGGGGATACCAGTTTCTGACCAAACCTGCCTATCAGGCCAGTATCGGTATCTTGTTAAAACAACAATCAAAAAAACGGTTGTCCAATTCCTCCTTGGAGACCCTGGCCATTATAGCCTACAAACAGCCTGTTACCAAATCGGAAGTGGAGCAGGTGCGTGGTGTCAACTGCGACTATGCCGTTCAAAAGTTACTCGAAAAGGAGCTCATTGAGATCAAAGGTAAATCCGAAGGAGTTGGTCGGCCTATCTTGTACGGTACCAACCAAAAATTTATGGACTATTTCGGCATTAACCACCTGAAAGAACTCCCCACACCAAAGGATTTTGCCATGGAGGAAAATACCATTGGTGAAAATCCGGAATAACCCAACCAACCACCATGCAGAACAGACCTAAGAAAAACACGGGCAAAAAATATGACAAGCCCGAAAAACCAGGCCCTATCCGTCTGAATAAACATATAGCGAATGCAGGTATATGCTCCCGTAGGGAAGCCGACACCCTGATTCAGGAGGGAAAAATTAAGGTGAATGGAAAATATGTGACTGAACTGGGCTCACTGGTCAATCCGGGTGACAAAGTGGAGTACAAGGGGAAAGTCCTTAAGGCAGAAAAATTACAATACGTCCTCCTAAACAAACCGAAGGATTTTATCACGACTACCAAGGACGAACGAAACCGAAAAACAGTCATGAACCTGGTGGAAAAGGCCTGTACGGAAAGGATTTTTCCCGTAGGGCGCCTGGACAGGCTGACTACCGGACTTTTGCTGTTTACAAATGATGGGGAGTTGGCAAAACGACTGACACACCCTTCTTTTCAGATTAAGAAAATCTACCGGGTGGATCTGGATTCCCCCATTACTCAGGAGCACTTTGAAGCTATCAAAGCCGGCATCAAACTCGAAGATGGAATTGCTACGGTAAATGACCTGGCCATTTTGGATGACGACTACAGGTGTTTGGGTATTGAAATTCATATCGGTCGAAACCGCATTGTCCGCCGCATATTTGAACACTTTGGCTACAAAGTAATGAAGCTCGACCGGGTCATGTTTGGCCCGTTGACCAAAAAAGACTTATCACGTGGCAAATGGAGGCATCTCTCTGCACAAGAGATCCTTCATCTTCGGGGCAACCGTTAATTTCCTGTCTTATAGATTACCTGTGAATGGCTGTTGAGTATCAGGAACACATCGGATTCCTGTGCGGAAACAATCCTTTCTTCGTCGTATTGGCCAGTTTTCCCCAAAAATCCAATGCAGTCTGTACTTGCTTTGAATACGTTGTTAATGGAATAACTTCCGGAGAGGGGGAAGGTGTTTATTGAGACAATGCGGCCCCCTTCATCTATCTTGGTCAGGTACAATTGTGACTGACGGGCTGAAGGGGTACGTACCACCTGCCCATTCAAATCACGCAGTTGACTGAAATTACCTGACACAAGGTACCCATCCGAAACCACGGTGACATCCACCACATCCCCTGTACAGTCTGTGGATTGTTGCCAGGCCAGTTCCCCCAGGATATTATATCGGGCAAACGTCAGACTGGACGCATCATTGATGTGTTTGCGTGGGGTATTTCCCTTGAAAACGATAAAAAAGGAATTTGTCCGTTCGTTATAGGCCAGTACCCGCGGGTATTGGGTCAATTCTATGTCACGGGCGAGTTTTTCTTCCCCGCTTTGATCCACGATCATCAACCGGTTTAGCTGGGGGTTTCCTGCTGTCGACCCATTTAATATAAACGCGCATCCACCGGGTACCCGTTGCATGGCGGCCAGGCGGGTATCTGTGGCCTGGCCATCCTGATTGCTAAGCCTGTACTCTTTGAACCAGGCTATTTTGCCGTTGGCAAGTACACCGGCCACATACGAGCTGAGCTGACCTGATTTTTCATTTTTGTAAACTCCTCCCACAAAGGCTGACCCGTCAAAATTTTCCAAACGGGCAGTTGTGATCAAACCGGAAGGAAGACTGTCACCTGCTGGTGACACCTGAAGGGGGATGGTGAAATTCCTGTATTTTCCACTCACAACTTCTGGTTGCCTCGATAAAACATCCACCATGCTCTTTCGGATATCGGCAACATATTTGTCAAAAACCGAATTATTTGAAGTTCTTTCCCCGGACACATAATTCAATACACCGGATTTGCCTGCGTAATGGGTGTCGAAAAATTCAGCGTACTTTTGATAATTGAGTGTTGAATTACGGAATGCTGCCTGTAGGAGCAGGGTGTCGGCCTCCCGCAGCCGGTGTAGCATTTGGCCATTTAAATAGAGTTTACGGTCCGTATCCATGTTTTCACCCTGCGCAAGTTGTGCCAGTAAAAAATCATTGTAAAGTATTTCATGCTTTGCTTCCTGGTATTGAAACAACATTTCGATCGCCGATGAATGGTCATATTTGCGAAGCAAAAACAAAAGTTCTTTTGAAATTTCGAGTGGCGCATACGGCTCGGGACCATTGCCCTGTTGCACGGAGGCCAGGGCCTGGTTAATCCTTATTTGCTCGGCCGATAAATCGGTTTTCAGCGAATTTACCTGACTTTGGAGTTGTGCCCGTGTGTCATCAACCCATTTTGAATAATCCCAAATCTCAATCTCCGGTACCAGAAAATTAATTTCAGCTGAGAGACCGTCAAGCCGGTATACATCCAGGCTGGATATTTTCAACTGCTGATCATAGGGGATGGGATAGGTTTTTATGGCCTGCCGGTATGCAGCAAAGTGTTGCAGGGAGGATGCATACTCTTTTTGAATCTGGGAAAATACCGACTCCATTTTTTCATCGTACATGAGCAGTAGTTCGTTGTATGTACGGTAATTGCCGATGAGTCCTGTAAACAGTTTGTGTGCCAAATCATAATGGCTAAAACCCTGCGTAAATTCAGATTGGATAACCGGGGCATGTTCGATGAAAAGCTCCAGCTCAGGAATATGTGTATCGAGAAAACTGCGGATGGTGTCATATTGGACAACTAGTTTTCCCTTTGAGTCGTAACGACCAAAGTTGAAATAGTGGTCTTCATTTTTACTTACATCCCTTTCGCTGATGTTTACCTTTGCTTTTTGGAAGTAGCCAAGGGCATTTCGTGCATTTCCGGCTTTATAGGCGTATTCTGTGAGGATGTCACTTTGTTGGTACCGATCAAAATAGACCAGACCCAGTTGAAAATCGATACTTACATATTCCGGGTTTTCTCTCTGGTAGATTTTGAGGGAAGCGGGGATGCCAGCCGAGGGCAATTTCAGGATTTTTGGCAGCTCATCTTCATATTTAGGGCGTTTCTGTGCCACAGTGGTTGCACATGAAAGTAACACCAGTAGGAAAGCAAACGTGTTTTTCATTTCTACTCGGGTTAAATGGTAAGGATTTTAAGGACGACGCGTCTGTTTTTTGCCCTGTTTTCTTCCGTGTCATTTGGAAAGTCAGGCTCACTTTCACCCAGGCCACGTGCGACAAACCGGCCTTTGTCTATTTTATTCTCAATCAGAAACCGGACAACACTTTCCGCACGTCGTTCTGACAGGTTTTGATTGTATACATCCGAACCTACATCATCGGTATGTGCGTCAATTTCGACCCGTAATGTCGGGTTTTCCATCATCAGTTCTACAACCCGCTGAAGCTCCGTGTAGGATATTTCATCCAGGTGGTCGGAGTTGGAGTCAAACAGGATGTCTTTTAATGTCAGGTCAGTGCCCACCACGAGAGGTTGTAAGTTTAACTGGATACCAACGGATAGATCGATGTCCCGTCCACCTTCCTCACCCCTAACTTTCACTTCCTGCCCTTCGGGCGTTACTTCTATGACCGTGCTGTTAAATGCATATCCCTGATCGCTTGTGGCTTCTATTTCGTAGCGGTCACCCACGCGCAATGCTACGGTCTGGTTGCCTTCCACCAGGATCACTTCGTCCCTGCTTTGATTGCGTATCCGAACCCTGGATTTTATCTTGCCATTATTGGTCAGGTCTGCAATGTTGATTTCTACCTGTCGCTTTATTGGCATCATTTCTACATCATGGGCAAAATCGCGGTAAACGACCAGGCCCGACACATCGAGTGTAAACGATTCCATTTCGAAGTTTTCTTTTTCAATGCGTATCTCGTATGTCTTTCCCAGCGGTAAGTCAAGTTCTAGTTTTCCATCAACCGGACTGACCAATTCCTTCGATGCTGAGGTTGCTCCTTTTTCGCTTATGATGACATTGGCCATCATTGGTTCAAAAATATCCACATCATATATGTTGAGGCTTAGTTTGGCCGAAGGATACAGCTCAATGTCCTGGTCAATTTCTTCATACTCGTCTTTATTTATTAGGTCAAAGAAATAGGACTGTGAGGTATAACCGTCACGTTTTACCTCGATGTTGTAATTGCTACCTACCGCCAATACGACTGTGTATCGGCCATCGTTTGGGTTGTTGGTCAAATGAACCAGTTCGCGTGAAGTAAACGCATCACTTACGATCAGCTCGGCCGACATTCCTTCACCCGTATCTCCGTTACGAATGTAGCCTTGTAAAATATTGTTTTTAAACTGACGGAGGTGAGGAGGTATTTCTACCATGTAAATATCCTTG
>JAOUOM010000588.1 GCA_029880385.1 Cyclobacteriaceae bacterium
CTCTATATCCCTGAAAATATCCGTCAGATATTTACTGCGTTGCCCGATCTGTTCATTTGTTTCGGCCAAAAATCCGGCATATCGCGGATCGCTCATTATGGGGGGTATGGCTCGTTGGGGCAGGGTCGTTGAACTAACTTCGATCATCTTGGCATTGTCGATCGTCTGGCACATACGATCAAATTCCAGGTCTGATTTCCTGTTGTAAAATTCAGCCCATCCACAACGTGCTCCAGGCCAGGGGAATTCCTTTGAAATCCCTTTGAGGGAAATTCCCGGCACATCGTTCCCTATGACTTCAGCCATGGAAGCTGTTCGGGCGTTGTTGTATTTTATGTTTTGGTAGATTTCGTCAAAGATCAGGAACAGCTTAAATTCCCGGGCGATATCCACGATCTGATCGAGAATATTTCTGGGATACACCATACCTGTAGGATTGTCCGGGTTGATGACCAGGATCCCCACAATGCCGGGATGGTACTTTACCTTCATGTACATATCTTCCAGATCCGGGTACCAATTGTTTTCGGGGTTTAGTTTATAGGTAAGCGGATGGTCGTTGGCATGGGCTGCTTCTGCCGAAGAGTGGGTGGAATAGGCCGGTGAAGGTCCGATAACCCGTGCAGTTGGGAGCAGGAACTGATATATTTTGGCGATGGCATCTCCGAGACCATTAAAGAACGTGATGTCGTCAGCCGTAATCTGTACCCCTCCCTGGCTGTTGGTTCGTTTGGCCAAAAACTCACGGGTTTCCAACAGTCCCTTCGAATGGCTGTAGCCGTAGGTTTTGTCTTCTTTTAATAGATTGAGGATGATTTCTTTCATCCATTCGGGCATGACGCGGTGTTTTTGTATCGGGTCCCCAATGTTTTCCCAATAAATGGAATGCCCCAGTTTTTGTAATTGTTCTGCCTTTCGTACGATCCCGCGGATTTCATACGAAAGTTCATTTGCCCCCAACCGAAGAAGTTTTTGCCTCATTTCAACGAAAGATATCTTTTATTACGAAACACGAAGCTAAAAAAATATTTTATTGAAAATATGGTGGATAAAATTAATCTTCTTTGGCACCAGCATACAAGTCGTATTTGCAAAACTCGCAATCCAGTTTGCCATTATATAATTCGATCCTTTGCGAATCTTTTAGTCCTATTTTTCGCAAGGCGGGTTTATTTGAACTAATGATCCAGGCATCAAATCCCGCATAGTGCTGCTTGAGCGTGTCACCAAATGCCTCATACAAACTTTCTACGTTGGTTCCGATCCGTTCACCATAGGGAGGATTGGTAATAACAAACCCGGAGCGGGTCTTGGGAAAATGTTTTTCAAAGCTGATTTCCCTGAGGGTCACCATGTCTCGAATCTTCAGGCTTTTGAGGGATTGGCGTGCCATGGAAATGGCTTTGGGGTCTATATCACCTCCCGAAATCATCAATGATTTTTTTCGTACCTGTGCATGTGCGTCGGCTTTGACCCTGGTCCAGATCATGGGCTGAAAGCTTTTCCAGGTTTTGAAACCAAAGGTTTCACGCAAGGTCTGTGGGGGTAGCCCCATGGCCATCATGGCTGCTTCAATAAGCAGTGTGCCTGTACCACAAAAAGGATCGATCAACGGCAGGGAAGGATCCCATCCGCTCAGGCCAAGCATCCCGGCAGCCAGTACTTCGTTGAGGGGTGCATCATGCCCTTTTCCCCTATAGCCCCTTCGGTTCAGGCTCTCCCCGCTGCTATCGAGCGAAACGGTAAATTGATCCTGGTAGCCATGCAGGTTGAGCAATACATCAGGAGAATCCGTGTCAATTGATGGACGTTGGCCATATTTATCCCTGAACTGGTCTACCACGGCATCTTTCATTTTGAGTGCCGCAAATTTCGTATGCTTAAAATACTCGGAGAAAATGGTGCTGTCAATCGCAAACGTCTGGTGTTTTTCCAGGTATTGCGACCAGTCAAATGCTTTGATTTGATCGTATAGTTGCTGGTCGTTTCTGGCCGTAAACGTATGCACGGGTACCAGTACTTTAAGTGCGGTCCGTAATTGATAATTGACCTTGTACAAGAAGGCAAGATTTCCCTCACAATGGACAGCACGGTTGGCAACTTTTATGTTGTCACCTCCCAATGATTCAACTTCACGAGCCAATACGGCTTCCAGGCCATGTAGTGTTTTGATGGTTATTTTCACGATCTTGCTTCTTACAACTTTGCTGCAAAGCTATTGTATT
>JAOUOM010000047.1 GCA_029880385.1 Cyclobacteriaceae bacterium
TTCGTTTGTTTGAACCTGACTACTATCAAAGTGTCTTAACAACACTCGACGGAGCATTTTGCTACCTGTATAACATTCATTCAAAGAACTTTTCACTCGCTGTACAACCCCAATCTCTTCTCAGACTTTCGCCCTCCAATTCCCTTCTTCCCGGTTGCCTTTCCTCAGCTTGTGGTAGTGAAGCACCCTGCTGGTACCCCCTCTTTTTTTCGCCTTCAGTCTCCTCTTTTTTCCTTTCTTCTTCTCTCTCTCCCTGAAAGCGGATGCAAAGATAAGAAGCTTTTTTTAATCTGCAAGAAAAATTTTAAAACTTTTTCTTTCGATTTTCAGCACCCGACTAGTGCTTTTGAAATGGAGGACAAAGATAGCAAAATGAATGATAGTGAAAACAATAATTTAAGATTTTAGTAAAGTATCTTTTCGGTCTGGCCCTACTGACACCAAATTGATCGGTACCCCTATCGTTTCCTCTATATATTGAATGTATGTCCTGAAGGATTCCGGGAAGTCATCGTACGTTTTGAAGCTTGTATTTTCCCATCCTTTAAACACTTCGTATTTAACTTTCCACTCTGAGGTAAAATTGACTGGGAATTCAAAGGTTTCCGTTTCACTCCGTATATAAGAAGTCCCCATGCTCAATTCGTCTAGTCCGCTTAGCACATCAGCTTTCATCATAAATAGTTGAGTGACACCATTCAGCATCACGGCATAATTAAGTGCAGGAATATCCAGCCAGCCACAACGCCTCGGTCTTCCGGTTGTGGCACCAAACTCCCTCCCTTTTTGTCGCAACTCCTCGCCTTCCTGTCCATGCAGCTCGGTTGGGAAAGGTCCGCTACCCACACGCGTGCAGTAGGCTTTGAAAATACCGAAAACTTCACCAATACTTTTAGGAGAAATACCCAACCCTGTGCAAGCCCCGGCTGAAATCGTATTTGAGCTCGTTACAAATGGATAACTCCCAAAGTCTATATCCAACAAAGAGCCCTGAGCACCTTCGGCCAGGATAGACTTTCCTTCTTTCAGACTATTATTCAGGTAATACTCAGTATTCATTATCTTAAAGCCACGAAGGACTTCAAGAGCAGCGAAAAAATCATTTTCCCATTCATCAAGGGAATAGTCAAAGTCATAATGATCTAAAATCTCACAATGACGTTTTTTTAACTCATTGTACCTGCTTTCAAAGTCCGGCTCGTTAATATCGGCCGCACGAATCCCTACACGGGCCATTTTATCCTGATATGTCGGACCAATCCCTCGTAAAGTGGAACCTATCTTGGACTCTCCTTTCGCTTTTTCGTATGCCTGATCCAATAATCGGTGCGTTGGAATAATCAACTGCGCCTTTCCGGAAATAATAAGCGAATTGTGCAAATCCAACTTGTAGGGCTTCAGTCCGTCAATTTCCCTGGAAAAGGTAACGGGATCCAAAACAACCCCATTTCCTATGACATTCATTTTGCCCGGGTGAAATATGCCTGACGGAATTTGATGCAATACATGTTTCTTTCCATCAAACTCAAGGGTATGGCCGGCATTGGGCCCTCCCTGAAAACGTGCGATAATGTCGTATTTTGGGGTCAGAAAGTCCACAACCTTTCCCTTGCCTTCGTCACCCCACTGAAGGCCTAATAAGATATCTACCTTTGCCATTAAAGATTTTTTACTTTTGATTCTGCTTCCTCTATTGAGTCCGCAATATTGAAAATTGCTTTGAGTTTGGTGATAATAAGTAATTTTTTGACATGCTCCGACGGATTAATCAGGAAGATTTCGCCCGTTTTATTTCTGAACTTGGTCAGAATCGTAATCAACACCCCAATTCCTGAGCTGTTTATATATCTAACATCCGCAATGTCTACCAAACAATACTTTATTCCTTTGTTCAGGTAATCGTTGATAAGTTCCATCAACTCAAGTCCTCTATTTTCTCCAATCAGGTCTCCCTCAAACCGTAAATAAAGTATCTGTTCCTTTAGGGTATGATTATATTTCATGCGTGCAATTATTTATTTTTTTGACCATTCTGAAATCGAATCCATGCTGCCTAAATGCGTATGAAAGATAACTGCCCATTATTTATTCAGGTTGCTGGTTTTGTATTGACAATGGGCATCCACACAATTGGCATACAGTATCAGTGAATGATGGATGACCTCAAATTTCAAGAGCTTTCCCACCGTACTTTGAATGTTCTGTATCCTCGGGTCACAAAATTCCAATACCCTGTTGCAATCAGTGCAAATCAGGTGATCATGCTGACGAAACCCGTAGGACTTTTCATATTGTGCCTGGTTCTGTCCAAATTGATGCTTGGTTACCAAATCACATTCCACCAGCAGATCAAGTGTATTGTACACGGTAGCCCTGCTGACCCTGTAATTTTTATTTTTCATGCTAATATAGAGCGACTCAACATCGAAGTGTCCCTGGTTTTTGTAGATTTCCTCAATAATAGCAAATCTTTCAGGCGTTTTTCTCAGGTTTTTCTTTTCGAGAAAAGCTGTGAAAATTTTCTTGACTTCTTCCTGTACCGCATCTGCATGCATCATAAGGGCAAAGATAGGGTTAGTTAGCCTAATTACATCTTGACACATTGACAACCCCCTGAATTTCTTCCAATTTGCGGATCAATTGGTCAAGATGTTGCGTGTCATCGACGTATAATTGTATTTCACCTTCAAAGATACCATTGTCAGTGGTGATGGACATGGATCGCATGTTGACTTTTAATTCGGACGAAATCACGTTGGAGACATCACTGATAATCCCGATACGATCCGTACCGATAATATTGAGCCCTGCCAGAAAAGCAATATCATGACGGGCCGTCCACTTGGCCTTTATGACGCGGTAACCATAATTAGAAAGTAATTCAGCCCCATTGGGACAATTGGTACGGTGAATTTTGATGCCATCACTGACCGTGACAAATCCAAACACATCATCGCCCGGAATGGGGTTGCAGCAACGGGCCAATTTGTAATCCAGGTAATCCGTATTTTCGCCTATTACCAATAAATCTTTGTTTTCTGCCGGGCTTACCTCTTTGGGGTGCTCAGCGTTTTCTATTACTTTTAGGGTAGCCTTTTTCTTTACTTCCTTCTTTTTTTCCCTGAATTGTTTGAGCTCTGTATGATCGATTTTTCCTTTCCCCACCATATAATATAAGTCAGTTGGGGTCTTTACATTAAAGAATGCTGTCATTTGTTCCAGTATTTCCTGGTCATACGGCAACTTCATTTGCTTGAGTTTTCGCCGGATAATCTCCTTCCCTTCGTTTGAAAAGATTTTTTTCTCTTCCTTCAGTGAATCCTTGATTTTTGATTTCGCTCTGGAGCTTACGACGATCTTGAGCCAATCTTCGGTAGGTTTTTGTTTTTTTGACGTCAGAATTTCAACCTGGTCTCCATTTTTTAGTTCGTAATTAAGGGGGACTAACTTCTGATTGACTTTTGCCCCAATACAATGGGCACCTACTTCTGAATGGATGTCAAATGCAAAATCCAATGCCGTGGCCCCGTGTGGCAATGTCATCAAATCACCTTTGGGGGTAAACACAAATACTTCTTCGTTATACAAATTGGAGCGGAAGTCGCTTACAAATTCAATGGCAGATGTATCCGACTGCTCAAGAATGTCCCGCACTTTTGATATCCACATTTCCAGGCCGGAATCATCTCGACCGCCTTTATTTTCCTTGTATTTCCAATGAGCGGCATATCCTTTTTCTGCGATTTCATCCATCCGCATGGTGCGGATTTGTACTTCTACCCATTGCCCGACATCACTCATGACTGTAGAGTGCAAACTTTCATATCCATTGGCTTTAGGTATGCTGATCCAATCCCTCAACCGGTCAGGATTGGGCTGATAATAATCGGTAACGATTGAATATACCTGCCAGCACAGTGCTTTTTCCTTATGCAGGGGTGCGTCTATAATAATACGTATGGCGAAAAGGTCAAACACTTCCTCAAAGGGCACATTCTGTTTTCGCATTTTAGACAAAATCGAATGAATGGATTTTGGCCTGCCCTTGATCTGATAATTCATCCCCAGTTTATCCAACTCATCTTTCAGTGGACGGATGAAATTCCTGATAAACTTGTTTCTAACACTTTTAGTCGCGTTGATTTTATTGCTTATCTCCTCATATACTTCGGAATCCGTATATTTCAGACACAGGTCTTCCATTTCTGACTTGATGGTATATAATCCGAGCCGGTGTGCCAGGGGGGCATATATATAGGAGGTCTCTGAGGCGATTTTTAATTGCTTGTCATGCGGCATACTTTCCAGTGTGCGCATATTATGCAGGCGATCGGCCAGTTTGATAAGGATCACCCGCACATCATCTGAAAGGGTAAGAAGCATTTTGCGAAAATTCTCCGCCTGCTGTGATGTCCCCTGGTCAAATACTCCTGAGATTTTGGTAAGGCCATCGATAATTTTGGCTACTTTTTTCCCAAACAGGTATTCGACATCCGCCAATGACGTTTCCGTATCTTCCACTACATCGTGCATCAAAGCACAGACAATGGATGTAGTACCCAGGCCGATTTCCTCTACACATATCTGAGCCACTGCCAAAGGATGGAAGATATACGGTTCTCCTGATTTGCGCCGCATATTCTTGTGGGCTTCCATCGAAGTGTGAAAGGCTTTTTTGATGATTTTGGCATCCCCGTCCTTCAGTAAAGGCTTTGCATGGCGAAGAAGTCTCCTGTAACGCCTGATAATATCCTTTTTTTCTTCCTCAATTTCTTCGTCCAACATAAATATCTAAAACTTGTCAACCTAAATTCTTGTTTCAAAATTAAAAAATTCCCTACCTTTGCCGTCCGATTTTGAGGGTGAGTTTTAGTTAGAATTAATTTAATCCTCACAAACACCCAGAATTATGCGGATGTGGCGAAATTGGTAGACGCACTAGACTTAGGATCTAGCGCCGCGAGGCATGGGGGTTCGAGTCCCTTCATCCGCACAAATAACCCTCTTATGAACGTTTTGCGCATAAGAGGGTTTTTACTTTAAAAACTGTAATTCTTATCACATTGGATACTACAATCGATAAAATCGAAAACTCCGAAGCGCTAATTAAAATTAGAGTAAAGGAAGATGATTATCAACCCGGTGTAACGCGAAAAATAAAAGATTTTTGCAAAAAAGCTTCCATCAAGGGTTTTCGGCCCGGGAAGGTGCCAGCCGGTCTTGTAAAGCAAATGTATGGAACTTCTTTTCTGGTAGAAGAAGTTAACCACAAGGTTTCACACGAACTCAACCATGTATTGCGCGACAATGGAATGCAGTTTTTAGGCGAACCACTTCCTTCCGCAAAACAGGAAACCATCGATTGGGAAACCCAAAAAGAATTTGAGTTCCTGTTTGATATTGGATATACGGACGAATTTGAGCTGAAAGTCGATAATAAACTAAAAATCGACTACAACCGAATCAAAGTTGATAAAAAAGTCCTCGACGAAACCATTGAAAACATACGTAAGCAGTCGGGTGAACTGTCAAACCCAGAAGAGGTAAGTCAGGGTGACACCATTTACGGCCCGGTCAATTCGGCTGACGGTACCATCCAGCAGGAAGTTTCAATTGACCTGGATGAGTTTACGGACAGTTTCAGAAAAAAACTCACCGGACTGAAAACAGAGGCCGAAATCGAACTTGATGCCGTAAAGTCCTTTAAGGATAAAGAATATTTTGGCCGGATCAGCCGTCTGAAAGAAGAGGAACTGAAATCAGTTAAAAACAAACTCACCATGACCATCAAGGGCATCAATCACGTAGTGCCCGCCGAGTTGAATCAGGAATTGTTTGACCGGACTTTTGGTGAGAACGTAGTAAAAAGCGTAGAGGAGTTTACCGAGAAAGTAAAAGAAACCATAAGCAAGAATTACGAAAACGAATCACTTCAGTATTTCAATTACAAGGTGCGGGAAACGCTGGTGGAAAAAACCAAAATCAACTTGCCTGATGCCTTCTTAAAAAGGTGGTTGCTGGAAACCAACGAAAACATAACCGAAGATATCCTGGTAAAGGAATATGACCAGTATGCCAAGGAATTAAAATGGTCATTGATTCGGGGGAAAATCGCAAAAGACAATGAAATAAAGGCCGAACATGAAGAAGTCATCAGTGAAGCCAAAGCGATGATCTTGATGCAGTTTGGAGGAGCCGGCCTTGCCGAGCAACTTGGCCCCCAGCTTGATCAATTTGCTGATAACTACCTGAAAGGCGAAAATGGTGAGAATTACATGAAAGTGTATAATCAGGTACAAAATCAGAAGGTATATACCTTTATCAAAGAAAACATTGCTGTGAAGGAAAAAGAGGTTTCTCTGGATGATTTCAGGAAATTATCCTGAACCTTCGAACAACATTTCAGGTTTTAAAAGAGTCCTATACCGGGACTTTTTTTATATTGTTTGATCTTTACGCTAAATTAACCCCATGATTACGAAAGAAGAATTCAGGAAATACGCCGTAAAAGGCCAGGGAATCAATGGCCTCACGTTTGACAATTATGTTGACAGGGTAGAAAACATGACCCGGTCTGTTATTGAAGAACGTCCCACACGATTTGCCGAAATAGACGTTTTTTCACGTCTCATCATGGATAGGATCATCTTTTTGGGCATGCAGGTCGAAGAAAATATTGCCAATATCATTACGGCACAATTGCTTTTTCTCGAATCCGTCGATTCAAAAAAGGACATCTTGTTGTATATAAACAGCCCGGGAGGATCCGTCTATGCCGGCTTGGGCATCTATGATACCATGCAATATGTGAGCCCCGATGTGGCAACTATATGCACCGGAATGGCCGCTTCCATGGGAGCTGTTTTGCTGGCAGGTGGCAAAGACAAAAAACGATCAGCCCTACCCCATGCACGGATTATGATCCACCAACCCAGTGGCGGTATGCAAGGACAGTCACGTGATATGGAAATCACGCTGAAACAAATGCAGGAACTACGAAAGGACTTGTATACGATCCTGGCCAATCATTCCGGTAAACCCTATGAAGAAATCGAAAGGGATTCAGATAGAGATTACTGGATGCGTGCCAAAGAGGCAAAAGAATACGGCATCATTGATGAAGTTTTAGAAAGAAAATAATCCATGGCACAGGTTACCTGTAGTTTTTGCGGAAGAAATAAAAAGGACGTAGACCTGATGATCTCAGGCATACACGCCCATATTTGTGACAAATGCATTACACAAGCTCAGCACATCCTCAATGAGGAAGTGAAAGCAAAAAACGAGACAGTCACACCCCATTTCAAGCTGATAAAGCCTCTCGACATGAAACATCACCTCGATGAATTCGTGATCGGCCAGGACGAAGCTAAAAAATACATTTCCGTAGCGGTCTATAACCACTACAAGCGATTGATGCAGCAAAAAGGCAATGAAGATGTGGTGATTGAAAAATCAAATATCATCATGGTAGGCCAGACCGGTACAGGAAAAACCTACCTGGCCCGTACACTTGCCAAAATACTCCAGGTACCCTTTTGCATAGCAGATGCGACCGTACTTACCGAAGCGGGCTATGTAGGAGAAGATGTGGAAAGTATTCTGACGCGTTTGCTACAGGCTGCTGATTATGAAGTGGATCAGGCCGAACGTGGCATTGTTTACATCGATGAAATCGATAAAATAGCCCGTAAATCGGACAACCCGTCCATTACCCGTGACGTAAGTGGTGAAGGTGTGCAGCAAGCCTTGCTGAAACTCCTGGAAGGAACCTCGGTAAACGTCCCGCCCCAGGGAGGCAGGAAACACCCGGATCAAAAAATGATCTCTGTAAATACGGAAAATATCCTGTTTATATGTGGCGGAGCCTTTGATGGCATTGATCGGCATATTTCAACCCGGGTAAATACACGTCCGGTTGGTTTTGCCAATCAGGACGATCGAAACGATCAGCTGGATAAGGAAAACCTACTGCAATATGTGACCGCACAGGATTTGAAAAGCTTTGGATTGATCCCTGAATTGATTGGGCGCCTCCCGGTACTCACCCACCTCGACCCCTTGAACAAGGAAGCGTTGAAGCGCATTTTACAGGAACCGAAAAATGCACTCCTGAAGCAGTACCGAAAGTTATTTGAAATGGAAAAAGTAACGTTGGAGGTCGAAGATTCTGCACTGGACTATATCGTGGAAAAAGCACTGGAATTTAACCTGGGTGCACGCGGTTTGCGATCAATACTGGAAGCAATTATTA
Organism: Cyclobacteriaceae bacterium; assembly: GCA_029880385.1. Lineage (GTDB taxonomy): Bacteria > Bacteroidota > Bacteroidia > Cytophagales > Cyclobacteriaceae > JAOUOM01. The sequence continues at coordinate 8,255 of JAOUOM010000047.1, forward strand.
CAGATGCCATGTTTGAAATCCCATCCAACAAAGACATTAAGGAGATTATTCTGACCAAGGAATATGCGGAAGAAAAATTCCGAAAATCGAAATTTAATAAACTTAAGGCTGCCTGATTAATTCCATCACGGCCTCTGCCGTACGTACAGAGGCCGGTTCATTTCCCAGCACCTGACGTATCTGGCTATAGCCATCGAGCATTTCGCCCCGGTATTGACCATCATTCAATAGCCTATCCAGTTCAGATACAACATTTTCAATTCGATATTCATCCTGAATCAGTTCCCGTACCAATGGCCGGTCAATGATCAGGTTGACCAATGAAATATACCTGACATTAACTACTCTTTTCCCTATTTCATACGACAAGGCACTTGTACGATAACACACCACCTGGGGTACACCCAACAGAGCCGTTTCCAATGTGGCTGTACCCGAAGTAACGACAGCTGCCTGCGATCGTTTTAATACTTCGTACGTTTTTCCTACTACCACCCGGATATTTTCCTTTCCGGAAAGAGGCACATAAACAGCTGGATCAAGATTGTCGACCCCTGCTACCAGTAACAGACTATGCTGCATCCTTTCGGCCAATA
>JAOUOM010000589.1 GCA_029880385.1 Cyclobacteriaceae bacterium
TATCGGGTTTTCCTGTGGAAAAAGATCATTTGCCACACGATGGCCAATAAGTGCGACATTTCTGCCAGAGGCCATTTCATTTTGAGTGAAATACCGGCCAAAGTTGACCGGGATATCATATACATCCTTATGGCCAAAGGTGATCCCTACAAGGTTCAGGTCTGTACTGCTGCTGCTTTCTCTTTTGGCGGTGATGCCTCCACGCGAAGCTATGATGGTAATGGCTTTGGCATTCGCAACATTTTCAGCCAGAAATTCATATTCTTCATAGGTAGGGAACGGGCGTTGGAGGTATTTCCACCATGGGTAGGGGCCACCCAGTCCATAGGGCCATTTGTCAACGTTGATATTGTTGGTGCCCAGGAAACTCAGGCTGTCTTTAATGCTTTTTTCCAGTGAGTCTACCAGGGTAAATACTGCAATAATGGCAAAAATACCTATCGTTACACCCAAAAGTGAAAGGATGGTACGCATTACATTGGTTCGGAGGGCGTTCCAGGCGAAACGAAAACTCTCCATGATCAGTTTAATGATAAGGCTCATAGTCAGAAAAAGTGACGGGTGTAAGGTAATATTGATTTTACGGGATTAAACAAAACTATTTGCTAATTTTGCGCTCTTATTATAAATACAGGTAATAAAATAAACATCGATGAAATTATCAGAATTCAAATTTGACCTTCCATCCAGTCACATTGCACTACATCCCACCGAAAACAGGGATGAATCGAGGCTTATGGTCGTCCACCGAAAGACAGGTCAGATTGAGCACCGAAATTTCAAAGACATTGTGGAGTATTTTGGCGATGGCGATGTAATGGTCATCAATGATACCAAAGTTTTTCCTGCACGTTTATACGGGAACAAAGAGAAGACAGGTGCAAAAATTGAGGTTTTTTTGCTCAGGGAACTAAATAAAGACATGCACCTGTGGGACGTGTTGGTCGATCCGGCACGTAAAATACGTGTGGGAAACAAGCTGTATTTTGGCGATGGTGAGCTGGTGGCAGAAGTCATAGACAACACGACTTCACGTGGCAGAACCATCCGGTTTTTGTTTGATGGTGAGCAGCACGATTTTTACAAACTCATCGATAACCTGGGCGAAACCCCCATTCCGAAAACCCTGGAACGAAATGTGGTTCCGGAAGATAGGGAGAGGTTTCAGACCATTTATGCCAAACATATTGGTGCCGTTGCAGCACCTACGGCTGGATTGCACTTTACCAGGCAGATCATCAAGCGCATGGAAATACAGGGGGTTGATATCATGCCCATTACCCTGCATGTGGGGCTGGGCACCTTCCGGTCGGTAGATGTCGAGGACCTCACCAAACATAAAACGGATAGTGAAAATTATTTTATAGAAGTGCCTACCGAAATCCGGGTCAACCGTTCCATTGAGGAGCGCAAAAAAGTATGTGCAGTTGGCACGACCGTAATGCGTGCACTTGAATCTTCCGTATCGGCAGGAGGCAGGGTCAAGGCCAATACCGGATGGACTGATAAATTCATTTTCCCTCCGTACGACTTTAAAATTTGCAATTCCCTGATCACAAATTTTCATTTACCGGAATCCACGCTGCTCATGACGGCTGCAGCCTTTGGCGGCTATGACCTGATCATGGAGGCCTATCAGGTTGCCATCAAAGAGAAATACCGGTTTTTCAGTTATGGTGATGCGATGCTGATCCTTTGATTTTATGGCCGGAAGGTATGCCCTTATAGTCGCAGGGGGAACCGGGCAGCGGATGAACAGCCCGGTGCCCAAGCAATTCCTTCCCGTTCATGGCAAGCCTGTGATCGCCTATACGATTGAGGCTTTTCGGCAGGCCGATGCAGGGGTTCATCTGGTCATCGTCCTGGGTCGCGGCAATGAGCAACAATGGGAAGCCATCCGGCGTACCTATTTTTCTGATAGTGAATTTCTTCAGGCTCCGGGGGGGAATACCCGATTTCAGTCGGTAAAAAACGGGCTTGCCCTGGTGCCCAACGAGGGGGCCGTGGTAGCCATTCATGATGCGGTAAGACCATGTATTGACCCGGAGATCATAGTAAAATCATTTCGACAGGCAGACGAAATCGGATCAGCCGTTGTATCAGTCCCTGTCAAGGATTCGATACGGGTGCTTTCGGGTGACAGGTCGCTGGCACAGGACAGGTCGTTGTATCGGCTGGTACAGACTCCCCAGGTATTTCGGGCC
>JAOUOM010000590.1 GCA_029880385.1 Cyclobacteriaceae bacterium
GTTCGGGAAGTAGCGGACACACTCACCGATATCATGATCCATTTCCCCGCCATGAACCCTTCCAGTGAGGGCCAGGCCCTTACGTTAAAAGTATGGGAAAAGCTTGGTTCGGGCTATCCGCTTCGTACCCAGGAAGCCAAAGTGAAATTAGCCGGTCGAAATGAATATCAACTATTTACACTAACCACTCCGGTGGTGGTACGCGATACATTTTACATTGGCTATGAGCAGTTTACCGATAATTATCTGGGCATCGGGTTTGACAGGAACCAATCGGCGGGTACGCAGGCCATCTACACCAATATCAACCGCCAGTGGCAACAAAACAACCGGGTGATTGGGTCACTCATGGTACGGCCTGTTTTCAGGTATTCCGAAGACTATGTACTCGGTGAACCTGGTGTGACCACATCCTCATTTTCGCTTTATCCCAATCCGACAAGCGGATGGATATATTTCAATACCCCTCCCTCCTGCTATTTCATTACCGACATGGCAGGAAAAAGGATTTTTGAATCGCAAGTACCCACCAGGGAGGCAGACCTTACCTTTCTTGAAAGCGGCATGTACCTGCTAGGTATTGTTACGAATGGCCATGTACAGACATACAGAATGATAAAAAAATGACACCTGATATTCAAATCCAGGAGCTCAAAGAACGCCTTGAAAAAGGCGAGCAATTACACATCATTGATGTCCGTGAGCACAATGAATTTGAACAACAAAATATCGGCGGGGTACTGATCCCCTTAAACAGCCTGCCGGAAAATATAGAAAAACTAATTCCCCTAAAGGATCAGGAGCTTTTGATTTTATGCCGGTCTGGCAATCGCAGCGGAAAAGCAAAAAGGTACCTGGAATCCAAAGGCTTTACCCATGTGCGTAATATCATTGGGGGCATTGATGCGTATTTTCAATCCTGACAACTTACCCAATAATAAAAGGTCGGGGACTAAAGGAAAGAATAAACACCACAATCGCAATCCAGCCAAGTACCTTCCGTCCGGTTGAAAGGGGTCGGCTATCAACTGCGGGGGGGTGATAAACCCCCAAAAACCTACCAATCAGGAAGGCAAACAGCATCCATCCCGGATACCCTTCGAATGCAGTAAACGAACTGACCAAAAACTGCAAGGCAAACATAATGGCGACATAAAGCAGGCGATCCTGTATATTTTCAATCATCGACGTAGTACACAAATAGAGAAAATAGACATAAAAAACGATGATCACCAGATAACTAAACGTCCCTTCCACCGATACATCGGTCAACATATCAGGATGGATCCAGCCAATGCCTGCATAGAACAAAAACAGCGAATACACAATGCGGTTGATCTGTCTGGCCGTGTTTTGCCCGAATAAACCAAAAACCACATGACCTCCGTCAAGCTGCCCGATCGGTAACAGGTTGAGTGCCGTAAAAAACAACGCCAGATAGCCAGCCAATAAGTAGGGATAATGAATGATCTCATTGGGGTTGGGCATACGGGCAGGATCATCCACTACATAATTCTGAAACCACCAATAGATGAGGTTGTTCCCAAACTGAAAAGAGACCCCTTCCTCGTCATCATAAACATAATCGGCATAGTCAGCACCATATTGTTCATATTCCGGATGTACATGGAAAATAAAGTCAGGTTCCGGCAAATGGGTAAATCCATAAAATATCACCACCATAGCGATGGCAAAACCTGCCAAAGGCCCCGAAACACCCACATCGAAGTATTCTTTTCGGCTTTGAATAAACTGCCGAATGCGAATAAATGCACCCATGGTCCCAAAGGAAGGGAGCGGTAAAAAACCAAACCACAACGGAATATAATAAGGGAGTGACACACGGATGCCGTGCGATCGTGCCGTAAGGTAATGGGCAAATTCGTGTACCGAAAGTATCAGGAGAAAGGGAATGGAAAAATTAAACCCGCCCAGAAAATCGGACCAGGTCATCCATGCTTCCTCAATAAACAAAAATTTGCCATACATCCACTCGGCCCCTGCCAGGGTGGTGGTCATGATGGTGAGTAAAAACAATCCTACCTGAAGAAGTATACGTTTAGGCGTGTCCATTAAATATATCCATTACCCTGTCGGGGTGAGAAATTACGATTCCATTGATGCCCGTCTGTCTTGCTGCCTCTACATTTTCTGCCCTGTCGTCCAGAAACAACGTACGTGACGGGTCAAGTTTGTGCTCTC
>JAOUOM010000591.1 GCA_029880385.1 Cyclobacteriaceae bacterium
GGGATGTGTTGATTTCACGGATGGTGCTACAGACGGTCAGGTTCGTTGCAGGCGCGGGTTGCCAGCGGGGGTTGACGGCTACCAAGCTGCCCTGAAACCGCCCATCCAACAGGTTGAGCAACAAACGACCCCCGGGTTTGTCTGTATGCCCCGATCCGCCAATTACGGCGATGGAGGCTGGGGAGAGGAACGCATCGTGTAACATTTGACGATCAGAGGGGAGAAATATGGGCTTCACTGGCTGCCAGGGCGTTTTGTCCCTGGGCAAAGGCATCCAGGTTGATGGCGACCACCCGCTCACCTTTTTTGTGGAATAAGTGTTCGATGGCTTTTTCCAATGTCCCTTTTTTCAACTCCAGCAGGCCTGACAGGGCACCGAGCAGCACCATATTGGATGCCTTGGCCGAGCCGCACTTGCGGGCCATTTCTTCCGTGTCGAGGAGCAGGTGGTTGGGAAATTCCCTGATTTTGTCATATATCAAGTCCAAATCCGGGTATTGGTCAATGTTGACATAGGGTTTGCTATTGGTGACAAGCCATCCGTCATTTTTCAGATACGGAAGGTAACGGAGGGTTTCCAGGGGCTCCATTCCTACGATGATGTCCGCCTTGCCCTCCGGGATCAGGTCGGAATCGACGGGAGCGGTAGACAACCGTAAGTGTGCCTGGACTTCCCCCCCCCGCTGGCTCATCCCGTGTACTTCGGACTGTTTTACATGCAGGTGTTGCGACAGAGCTGCCCGGCCTATTACGGAAGCGATGGAGAGGATTCCCTGCCCACCTACACCTGCCAGGATAAGGTCTTTTTTCATGATCTATACTGTTTTGTTGCCTGTTACATAGTTTTCGGCCGGCAGCTACCGACAGAGGGTATAGGAGACGGAAGGAATGTTGTTCCCTTTCAGTGTGCAACACTAGCTTCCGACTGTAGTTTTTGTTCTTTTTTGCTCCGCTGGGCTGTTTGTACACATTCCCGGCGGGGTATAATGACCGATAGTCCTTCATATGCCAGTTCATGTTTGATCAGTTCGATGGTTTCCTGCCGGTTGACACGGGTAGGTTCAAATGTAAACACGTGGGCAGGGTCGGCACCCAGGCCGATGCAGATCTGATCCAGCCGGCCGGTTGCCAGCGATTCCTGTCCGCCGGTCATGGCCGTGGTGCTATTGTCTGAGATAATGACCGTGATGGGGCTGTTTTCATAAATGGCATCCAGCAGGCCGGTCATGCCCGAGTGCGTAAAAGTGGAATCGCCGATTACGGCCACGGCAGGCGTTAGCCCGGCATCGGCCGCACCTTTGGCCATCGTGATGGATGCGCCCATGTCCACACACGAATTGATCGCATGGTACGGGGCAAGGGCACCGAGTGTATAGCAGCCGATATCCGAAAATACCCGACCGTTCCCATAGGCTTTTATTGCTTCGTTCAGTTCGTTAAAGACCTCTATGTGCGTACAGCCTTTGCAAAGTGAAGGCGGGCGGTTGGCCAGCCATTCCGGGAGGGCATAGCCGGAAGGCCAGTCCATAGCAAAGGCCGCTGCCAACTGTTTTGGGCTCAGTTCGCCTGTTCGGGGCAGGGTGCCATCCAGCCGTCCACGGATTTTCTTATGGGGCAGGTAGGGACTGGCCAGCAAATCCTCGAGATAAGGATAGCCCTCTTCCAGTATGAGTAGCTCATCACATTCGTCAACCAGCCGCTTCAGATAAGGCTCGGGAATCGGGTATTGCCCGATTTTCAATACAGGATAGGGTACTGGTTTGCCCTCAAAAACTTCATTGAGGTAATTGATGGTGATACCACATGCCACGATGCCAAGGCTTTTGTTTTCGGCCGCCCGATATTGGTTATAGGCCGATCCTGCGGACTCTGCTTCGATCAGTGCTTGTTTTTCGATGAGCGACCGGTATTTTCCCCGTGCCATGGCAGGCAGCAACACGTACTGTGTCGGGTCGGCGGGCAGGTGGAGTTTGTTCTGGGGTATGGGTGGCCTTCCGGTGATCACGGCACGTGAATGCGCCAACCGCGTAGTGATACGGATCAATACCGGCAGGTTGTGTTTTTCTGACAATTCAAACCCGGAATACGCCATCTCATAGGCTTCCTGCTGGCTGGAAGGCTCCAAAATGGGGATCATGGCAAACCTGCCATAAAAACGCGAATCCTGCTCATTTTGTGAGCTGTGCATCGACGGGTCGT
>JAOUOM010000592.1 GCA_029880385.1 Cyclobacteriaceae bacterium
CCCGCCATAGATTTTATTTCCTACCACTTGTTTTGCATACTGCACCGGTATTCGACGAACAGCCTGTACCAGGGCAACCGTGGCAAGTACTACAAAAAACAAGGCAACCAATTCTATCAAAAATAACAGAGCCTGGTTCATGCCACGTGCCATTCCTTCCGCAATTAAGCCTGCTGGAAAGCGGGAAATAATCCCAATCATAATCAACATGGAAATCCCGTTACCAATGCCTTTATCCGTTATTTTTTCTCCTAGCCACATGGTGAAAATGGTACCGGCCGTAAGGATAATCATCGAAGACACCTTAAAGAGAAAACCATTCGCCAATACAATCGCCTCGGTAGGTATTGTGGCTGACAAATAGCCAAATGACTGGGCTAAACAGATAAATATGGTAAGTACCCGTGTGATCTGGTTGATCTTTTTCCGTCCGCTATCCCCTTCTTTCTGCAGTTTCTGAAAATAAGGAACTGCAACGGTCATCAATTGAAGCACAATAGATGCCGAAATATAAGGCATAATACCTAATGCAAATATTGATGCATTACTGAATGCACCACCCAGAAACGTGTCAAGCAAACCAAAGATACCACCTGCATTATCTGCAAGTTTGGAAGGATCTATCCCCGGAAGGGTTATGAACGATCCTAACCTAAAAATAATTAAAAAACCCAGGGTATTGACAATCCGTGTCCTGAGTTCTTCAATCGAAAAAATATTTTTTATGGTCTGTATAAACTTTTTCATTTATTCAATTACGGTAACGGAACCCCCTGATTTCTCAATAGCTTCCTGTGCTGTTTTTGAAAATTTCTGAGCAGATACAGTCAATTTTGATGAAACTTCACCACGACCAAGTACCTTCACCTTGTCACCTTTTCCGATAAGGCCATGTTCCTTCAGCAGATCTGGTGTTATTTCAGTCAACTTGTATTGGTCTGCTACTGCCTGGAGTATGTCCAAGTTAATGGCTTTATAGACAATTTTGTTATTGTTTTTAAAACCAAATTTTGGTACCCGTCTTTGTAACGGCATTTGTCCCCCTTCAAAACCTATCTTTTTCGAGTAACCGGAACGGGACTGGGCACCTTTGTGTCCTTTTGTAGACGTTCCCCCTTTACCGGAACCTTGTCCTCGTCCAATTTTCTTTCTGCCTTTAACAGAACCGGAAGCGGGTGTAAGTGATTCTAATTTCATCGTATTAAAGTTCTTTTACCTCAACCAAATGTTGAACTTTGTTAATCATACCGGCAAGTTGGGGAGTCATATCCTTCTCTACTGACCGATTAATTTTACCCAGACCCAGAGCTTTCATCGTAAGACGTTGCTTCATGGGGCGCTTTATCAGGCTTCTTTTTTGTGTTATGACTACTTTACCCATTTCTTCTTAACCATTAAATACTTTATCCAAAGAAATTCCGCGTTGACGAGCAATTGTAAAAGGATCCCGAATGTTTGCCAGGGCATCAAAGGTCGCTTTCACAACGTTATGTGGATTTGATGAACCTTTGGATTTTGCCAATACATCGTGTATTCCCGCACTTTCCAAAACCGCACGCATTGCACCGCCGGCAATAACCCCGGTACCTGCAGCTGCTGGTCGAATAAGGACAAATCCTCCCCCAAATTTACCAATTGATTCATGAGGTATGGTTCCTTTGAAAACTGGCACCCTTACCAAATTCTTTTTGGCATCATCGATTCCTTTGGTGATGGCATCCGTCACTTCATTGGCTTTGCCCAATCCATAACCCACTACGCCATTACCGTCACCTACAACTACGATAGCAGAGAAACTAAACCTACGACCACCCTTTACCACTTTGGCAACACGCTTAATGGCTACAACCTTTTCTTTCAGGTCAATTTCACTCGCTTTTACTGCTTTTATATTCTTCTGTGACATATTCTTAGAAATTTAAGCCTCCTTCACGTGCACCTTCAGCCAATGCTTTTACATTGCCGTGATATGGGTAACCGTTTCGGTCAAAAATAACAATTTCCAATCCAGAAGCCTTTGCTTTTTCAGCAAGTTTTTTACCCACTTCTTTCGAGGTTTCAATGTTTAGTGATTCTTTTCCCAATTCTTTGGAAGAAGCAGCCACTACCGTATGTCCTTTACTATCATCGATAATCTGGGCATAGATGGCTTTATTGCTACGGAAAACGGTTATTCTAGGCCGCTCTGTTGTGCCCG
>JAOUOM010000593.1 GCA_029880385.1 Cyclobacteriaceae bacterium
GATTCACTGAAAGTAGAAACGTTGCGTGCCTTGTCCACATTGACGGCCCGTGAACGGGAAGTGATTATGATGAGCTTTGGTATAGGCCATGATAACCCATATACACTGGAGGAAATTGGCGATGCGATGGGGCTTACACGAGAGCGTGTACGGCAAATTCGCGAAAAAGCCTTGCAAAAATTACGTGAACCAAGTAAGAACCGTAGGCTAAAAGAGTTTGTGGCAAACTGATCGGTTGTCGTAAAGAGTTAAAAGCGGGGCGGGATTTGTCGAAGACAAATCCCGCCCCGCTTTTTTTCTGCTCTTTCAAATCAGCAGGTCAAATCGTTCGCCTACTTTGGTGGCTGCCTCATATCCTGCATCGTGATGGCGGTAAATACCCATGGCCGGATCATTGTGTAATACGCGTCGGAGGCATTTTTCTGCTCGCTCGGTACCGTCCACCAGTACCACCATCCCCGCATGTTGGGAATATCCCATCCCCACACCACCGCCATGATGAAACGATACCCATGTGGCACCACCTGCCGTGTTGCTCATCAAATTTAACAAGGGCCAGTCTGAAACTGCATCCGAACCGTCCAGCATGCCTTCCGTTTCCCGGTTGGGCGAGGCGACAGAGCCACAATCCAGATGGTCGCGCCCAATCACAAGGGGGGCTTTTACCTTGCCACTTTTGACCAGGTCATTAAATATCAACCCGGCCTTTTCCCGTTCTCCCATCCCAAGCCAGCAAATCCGGCATGGAAGGCCCTGAAATGCGATCTTTTCCCTTGCCTGTTTTAGCCAGTGAATAAGTTGTTTGTTTTCAGGAAAAGCTTCCATCAGGGCATGGTCAGTCGTATATATGTCTTCCGGATCTCCCGACAATGCAGCCCAACGAAACGGGCCCTTTCCTTCACAAAATAACGGCCGTATGTATTCGGGTACGAATCCCTTGAAATCAAAAGAATGGCTTTCGCCCCCCTGTCGTGCAAATTCCCTGAGGTTATTTCCGTAATCAAAAACCACACTCCCCCGTTTTTTCAAATCAAGCATCAAACCTACGTGCCGTGCCATACTCTTCAGGGATTTTTGCTTGTAAAGCTGTGGGTCGGACAGACGTAATTTTTCTGCTTCTGCGAGTGACAATCCATTGGGAACATATCCAAATACCGGGTCATGCGCCGAGGTTTGATCAGTGAGTATATCGGGAATTATTCCATCGGCCAGCAGACGTTCCAGCAGGTCACCAATATCTGATACGAGTCCGATGGAAATGTTTTCCCCTTTTTTCATAGCTTCCAATGCCCAGTCCCTTGCCTCTGTATACCGGTGGGTCATTTTGTCTATGTAACGTGTTTCAAGTCTTTTTTCGATCCGTTTGGGATCTATATCTGCCCCCAGAAAGACAGATCCCGCCATGGTAGCGGCTAATGGCTGGGCCCCACCCATGCCACCCAACCCTCCGGATACCAGCAACTTCCCCCTGAGCGAACCACCAAAATGCGTGTTGGCACAGGCAGCAAAGGTTTCATAGGTGCCTTGTAAGATACCCTGTGACCCGATATAAATCCAGCTGCCAGCTGTCATTTGACCAAACATCATCAAGCCTCGTGATTTTAGGTCTTCGAAATGTTCCCAGTTTGCCCAGGCGGGAACCAGATTACTATTTGCGATAAGTACACGTGGGGCCTCCGGGTGCGAGCGGACTACACCCACTGCTTTTCCGGATTGGATGAGCAGGCTGTGGTTGTCATCCAATTCTAATAACATCTCAATGATTTTTTCCAGGTTTTCGCGGTTTCGGGCTGCCTGTCCTGTACCACCGTAAACCACTAACTGATCCGGGTTTTCGGCCACTTCCTCGTCCAGGTTGTTAAGCAGCATTCGCAGAGGGGCTTCGGTTTGCCAGGATTTTGCATTTAGCTGATGACCTGTAGGGGCTTTGTATGTGGGGTGTTTTGCGTATTGTTTAATAAAATCGGTAGGGTTCATGTTGGGGTCCGTTTATATCAATTTTTTGTTTATTTGAATTTTCCACAGCGGTAGCATGTAAGGCTCCTGATGCGATCAGAAAATGTGCCTTTTTGATGTCCTGGGCAAAAATCCTGTCTTCTTCGGCATGGTCGATATGTTCCCTGACGAGATTGTGGCATGCTTCGAGCACCGGGCCGGACTGGAGGGGTTTTCTGAAATCAAAGGCCTGTGCGG
>JAOUOM010000594.1 GCA_029880385.1 Cyclobacteriaceae bacterium
ATAAACCGTGACGTTTTCATTCAGTATTTTATTGACCGACAATACATTTCCCAAAACAGCATTTCGGTAACTGGGCACTCCATAGCCGTATTCCATGTCGGGTTGCAATGCCCTGCTGGATGTCATTCGGACGGTGTTTACCACGTCACGATTTGTCCATTCCGGATGTGCCTGCCAGAGCCCTGCCACAAAGCCCGATACCAATGGAGCCGAATAACTGGTGCCATTTGACATCCCAATAAACCCGTCAGCCGACAAAATTGTCGTTTGGGTACCCAATGCCATCACATCGGGTTTGACCCTGCCATCGGCCGTTGGGCCAATGGAGCTAAAGGAAGACTTCTGGTAAGACGAGGTGATACTTCCCACTGCCAGGATAAAGTTGCCATCGGCCGGGTACGTCACATACGGCCAGACGGAACTGTTTCCTTCATTTCCGGCACTTGTCACCACCACCATGCCCCGTTCAAATGCCAGGTTTGCGGCACGGGTGATCACGGCTGTCTGACCATTGAGATCGGCATACTGGTAATTCATGGTGGCATCGGTAAAGTCGCGATAACCAACAGAAGTATGGATGATATCAGCACCTGCACTATCGGCACGCTCGGCTGCAAACAGCCAGTTGTATTCCTCTATCCGGTATTCGCTGGCTACATCTTCGGTCACATACAGCAGGTAAGCGGCTTTAGGAGCCGTACCGGTAAACCCCGTGTACTCTGCCGCCATGGTAGACAGTACCGATGTACCATGCCCGCTGTATTGAAATGGATCCCCGCTGTTTCGCACAAAATCCTGCACATCCAACAACCGGTTCTCGGTATGTATTTTCTCGAGTACCTGGTACTGATCCGCACCCATAAAACCACCATCCAGCACGGCAATCACCATATTCTCCCCGCGATAGCCATCCAAATGCATGTTGTCGACATCCAACATGCCTACCTGAAGGTCGGAGGTACTTCCACTGGCAACCGGTGGCGCAAATACAGTGGGAACCGTATACCCGGTTGGTGAGCTCAGCAAACGCGTACCTTTGGCCACGTATTGGGTGCTGTCTACAAACGTCAGGAGATTGATGGCATCAAGCTGGGTGGCAACAGCCTCTACCAAAACGGCATTCATCCATCGACTGGAGAAATATACGGCAGCCCCTGTGGCCGCCACCTGCTGGATATAGGATGCATTGACAGGTAAATCCTGCGTGACAACCGAGATACCCTGCTTTTGCCTCCGCTCGATGGAGCGGGCACTCAGAAAATCAGCCGGCTGGTCTACGGCAAAGGGAGAATTATTTTTATCGGAGAAAAAAACCATATACCGATCCTGTGCCACACCCATCTGCAAGATGAGCAAACAGCATATAAGGGTCGGAAGAAGTTTACCGTTTGCCATAGTTTACCAGCTTTTGTGAAAAATATTTCCCATTATCAATTTGATTGGCACTGTCGCACGCATTGATACAAAACGCCAATACTATGGATTTCTTTTCAATCAAACCTATGCCTGCTGCATAAAATTCAACGGACTGTCGTTGCTCGATGATGTTGGCGGGCAGGTCGTCGATTACGACTTGGATCATGGAGTCACGGGAAAAACCATTTTTTCCTTCCCATTCGTTGGGATCCACGTTACGATAGGAAACCAGCTTTTCATTGCGTGAGGCAAAGGCATAAAGATCCCAGGTAGTACCTGCCGTCACGGGAAAGACCAGTGTGACCTCCGGAACATTGTTTTTGACGGTAACAAGCCTTCCGGGTGCTGTGCGCACCACCCATATCGAATCCATTTGCCAGTCATCTGTTGCCAAAAGCCGTTTTTCCCGGATCAGCTGATAGGACGCTTCTTCCCCCTCCTGGTACAGCAACCCGCCTGTACGCTCCCGCAAAAAATAGTGCGATGTATCAAACCCGGATATCTTGTAATCAATTTCGCTTATCTCATATTCCCTGACCCAATTTGAGTCTAACGGATAATAGGCCTCACCTGTGGCAGGAACGGGTACTTCAAAAGACTCCTGACAGGAGAAAATCCAGGAGGCCATGCATAGTACAACGAGCTTTTTCATTGATTTTGCCTAAAACTTGAATGAATCCAACCTCCACCGATCATGTCATTGCCTTCGTAAAAAACCGCAGCCTGACCCGGAGCAATGGCTTTGACACCATTTCCAAAAAACACCTT
>JAOUOM010000595.1 GCA_029880385.1 Cyclobacteriaceae bacterium
TTTTATGGACTTATCCATGCTACAAGTTACGAAATGTTGTCCATCAGGGCTGTACGTAATATGATTTATGGCATACATGTGTGCCGAAATATCCTCTACCGGCTCAAAAGTCCCTGAATCCCATCTTTTTAAATGCGCATCCCTTCCCCCACTAATCAGCCATTTACCTTCCGGGTCAAAAACAAGGGTAAACACGGAAAGTGCATGTGCCGCAAAATCATGAACCAGTTTTCCTGTGACTTTATCAAATGTCCGGATATGTTGGTCGCTATACCCCACGGCCAAAAACCGTTCGCCTATTGCAATGGCCCGGGCACTTTTATCGGATAGCTTTTGCCGGTCCAGCACCCGAAGATTCCAGTCAGCCACGATGAATTCCCCATCACCAGTAGCGATATACAGTTTTTCGTCATCGGCCCTGATGTCAAATATTTCCTTTTTGGTCAGTTTCAATGAGCCTGCTGTCTTTTTAGTGGCCATGTCGATCAGGTGCAACCCGTCAAAATTCTGTCCTATTATCAGGATGTTTTTTGATGGGTGAAAATGAATGGCATATACAGACGCAGGAACTTTGGCGATGAGGTTGCCCTGTCCGGGCCGGAGCAGATCCCATGCGACCACCATTCCATCGGCCCCACTCGAAAAAAACTGCGTATCTGTATACGGCGTGAGGGTATAAATACTGTCTTTATGCCCGGAAAATGTGTGTATTTTACCTATGGTTATTGCCACGTCCGTTACTTATTGGTTCAAAATTATTACAATTGTATACACAAGGACATAATATGCCACTTTTATTATCCAAACCTATCAATTCCCATAGTGCGTATGCGGTTTGGAATATCACCGAAACCGAAGACCAGCTACTGGACAAAACGCACGAGACCCCGCCTGACATCATTTCCCGTAAAAAATCAGAATGGATCGTCAGCCGCATCCTTATCCGGTACCTGTGCCATCAATTTGACCTGCCCTATGAGGGGGTGGAAAATTTAGCCTCTGGCAAACCCATACTCAGGGCTGGCGGAGCTGAGATATCCATTACGCATTCCTATCCAATGGCAGCTGCCTTGATCAACCTGAAAAAACCATGCGGGATTGACCTGGAGTGGCCTCGACAGAAATTCATCAAAGTAAAGGAAAAATTCCTGCACCAGTCGGAGCTCCCGTTTGAAGGTGATATCCCGTCTTTGTGCAAAATATGGGCTGCCAAAGAGGTTCTTTTCAAAATCCATGGTGAAAAAAACCTAAGCTTGCGACATGAGATGTTGATCCGATTTACTTCCGACCATACAGCAGAAGGAAACATCCTGAAAACAGGGCAAGAAGAAACCCACCAGCTGGAAATAGAGGAAATCGCCCGCTATTTGCTTGTTTTTTCTGTTTAGTAGGTTCCCGAAGCAGGATCCATGAACTTCAGGATCATTTTCAATTCGTCACCCTTTTCATATTCTCCCACTTTTTCGAATGACACGATCAGGTTGCGCAAAAACCGGTTGACAATTTCCAAATGGCTACAAGGCTCATAAAAAATTTCGTGGCGACTCAACTGCAGGTGGTCGATGTAATTGTCAATGTCCTCTTTTGTAAAAATCAACCCTTTATTGAACACATTGATATAAAACCGGACAGCATCTGTCTTGTAAACCAGGATAAAAAGGTTGGGAAGGCTTACTCCATAGATGGGCAGTTTGAGCCGTTGTGCAATCAACAGGTAGATAGAACTCAGCGAAATCGGGTTTCCCTTGTGCGAATCCAATACCGCATTGATCATCGAATTGGCCGGAGAGTGAAAATTACGGGTGTTTGCCCTGAATTTTAGCTTATCAAAAACCACACGATTGATCGTGCGTACCTGGTCAAATGGTGCCAGATCATCCCTAAAACTGGTCCAAACATCAAAATACATCTGATCAATTTGCATGGATAGCTCTTCGTATTCCAGGTCTGGATATTGATAGGTAGCAATCAGCCAAAGTCCTTTCAGCAGATTATCCTGATCATTTTCCTTCCAATCCAGCAGTCGTTCTTTCAGCAGTTCAAACTGCAACTGATGGACCAGGTCCTCTATGCGTCGTTGCAAGGTTGGGTTAAAGACAGACTCCCATTCCTCTTCCAAAAAAGGAATAACGGATGTCCCCAACAAGCGTATTTGTTGCTCCACATGTGATACGACCTCCAGG
>JAOUOM010000048.1 GCA_029880385.1 Cyclobacteriaceae bacterium
GTCATTCCATGTGTCGGACGTAGGGTTTTGAATGGTGGTTTCCACTATTCGCTGGTTAGGGGAGCCTTCATTGGTCTGCAGGATCAGCCGGTCACCCTCCGTGAAGAGTATCCCTTCCTCCGTTTCCATGTCATCATCGATCAGGACTATTTTGCCTGCTGCTTCCGTCAGGTCTTTGATATAAAGCACATTGCCACTGGTGCTGTTGGCCGCTGAAATGACAAGGTATCGGTCGTCTTCGGTAACATAGCCAAAAATGTAACGAAAGGGCTGTGATTCACCCCCAAATACGAGTTCATCCTGCGATTGTGGTGTGCCCAGTTTATGATAAAACAATTGATGTACCTGTGTTTTTGCAGATAGTTCACTGCCATCGGTAGGTTTGTCATAAGAACTGTAATAAAAACCCTCATTACCGCGCCATGACAATCCACTGAATTTGATGTTTTGGAGGGTGTCTTCAATGATTTCACCGCTCCGTGTATCCATGACCATTGCTTTCCTCCAGTCAGAACCGCCAATGGAAATCATAAATCCAAATAATGACCCATCATCGGTAAAGCTTGTACCTGCAAGGGAAATGGTGCCATCATCCGAAAAGGAATTGGGATCCAGGAATATCTCGGGTTCCTCGTCCTGGGATTTGCGACGGTACCATACACTCTGGTTTTGCAATCCATCGTTTTTAGTGAAATACTCCCAGTCGCCATTTTTCTCAGGGGCAGAAATACGTGCATAGTCAAACAACTTCTGCAATCGTTCATTGATCTGCTTCCGAAACGGTATTTTCTCCAAATACCCAAAGGTCACATCGTTTTGGGCTTTTACCCATTGAGCGGTTTCATCCGAAAGATCGTCTTCCAGCCAGCGATAGGGGTCTGCAACCTCCGTTCCAAAATAGTTTGTCGTCGTATCAACCGTACGGGTTACGGGATAGGCCAGTGAGTGTACACCGGTTGACGGATCCTGCCGGCAGCCCACCATAAGGCCTGCAAGCAATAGGGAATAACAAGCGAATTTCATTTTCAGGTAATTTAATTTCCTGAAAAATAAAACAATCCTGCTCAAATCAATAATATATTCCTATAAACGGTTATTTTTTGATCATGTCAAATCCCGTGTATTTGCGCAACACTTCCGGGACTACAATCCCGTCACCTGTCTGATTGTTTTCCAGTAATGCCGCCAATATCCGGGGCACAGCCAGTGCGCTCCCGTTTAACGTATGGGCCAGTTCTTTTTTGCCGTCGGCGTTGGTAAAGCGCAACTTCAGACGATTGGCCTGGAATGTCTCAAAATTCGAGACCGAACTTACTTCCAGCCATTTTTCCTGTGCGGCTGAAAACACTTCAAAATCATAGGTGATTGCCGACGTAAACCCCATATCACCACCACACAACCTCAGAATCCTATAGGGCAGTCCCAGGCTGGAAACCAACTTTTCTACATGGCTTACCATTTCATCAAGAAGCGCATACGACTGGTTTGGATGGGCGATTTGCACAATTTCCACTTTATCAAACTGGTGCAACCGGTTGAGTCCCCGGACATGTGCCCCCCACGAACCCGCTTCCCTTCTAAAACAAGGGGTATATCCGGCATTTTTGATAGGAAAATCCGATTCAGACAAAATCACGTCCCGGTACATATTGGTAATGGGTACCTCGGCCGTTGGTATCAGGTATAGATTTGTGCCTTCAATGTGGTACATCTGTCCTTCTTTGTCCGGCAATTGCCCCGTGCCATAACCTGAGTCTTCATTGATCAAAACCGGAGGCTGCACCTCTGTATATCCGGCCTTGGTTGCTTCATCCAGAAAATAATTGACCAACGCCCGGACCATACGGGCACCTTCTTTTTTGTAAAAGGGAAATCCTGCACCCGACACTTTGTTGCCCAATTCAAAGTCAATAATGTCATATTCACTGATAAGGTCCCAATGCGGTCGTGCCCCTTCGGGAAGTACGGGAATTTGCCCTCCTGTTTTGACTACTTCATTATCATCGGCTGACCTACCGGCAGGCACCTGGTCGTGAGGGATGTTTGGCAGGTTATAAAGTTGTGATTTTAACGATTCTTCGGTCGATTGAAGGGCCTCTGCCAATAGTTTGCCTTGCTGTTTCAACTGGCCTGTTTCTAATTTTGCAGCCTCTGCTTCGTCTTTTTTTCCTTCTTTCATCAGGCCACCAATCATTTTGGCTAACTGATTAGATTTGGCCAAAACTTCTTCCAGCTCATTTTGCTGTGCTTTTCGCAGATCATCGGTCTTGATGACAGCATCTAAAAGTTCACCAGAATTTCGAATCCCCCTTTTCTCGAGGCCTTTGATGTATTTTTCCAGATTTTCCCGAATAGTAGCTACTTGCAACATTGTATATTGAATTTGGGCACAAAATAAGGGCTTACGAGTCAATTATCCCCACTCATACCCTTCTAAAATATATACAAGGAAAATCCTGAACTAACTTTCCAGGCAAAACCACTGTTAGACACAACAAAATAACCAATTCATTTGCTTTATCAGACAGTAGTACCTATAATTGTGCGTCCATTCAGACACTCCACAGGTCAAAGACACGTTCCTCCTGCTTTTTTACTAAATACCAACTACCCACATACTGGATATTATCATTCTACTACGTAACACTTTTATATGTACACATTAGACGATCTTAGTGTAAGATTATTGTCAGAGCTAAGGGACATTGCCGAAGAAATCGGTGTTAAAAACGCGAAAAAAGCTCAAAAAAAAGAACTTATTTATATGATTCTCGACCAGCAGGCCACGATGCCTGACGAAGAGATCGAAAAACTAAAAGCCCCAAAAGCCTCACCCACGACAATAGCCGCCACAGGCGAAGACGAAGCGGCGGAAAGTACACCACCATCTGCCGAAGAACCGGAAATGGAAACGTCAAATGACCGTAGGCCATCTTCCCGGAAAAGGAAAAATGTAGCCCGGATCGAAGAAACCATTAAAGATGCCGTTGCCGATCAGGGAGCCGAAGACTTATTAGCTTCCCTCAACCTGGAAATTGATAAAGTTACCAGTACATCTGCCAGGAAGCCTGAGGAAAATGAGCAGGTTATTGACAAAAAAGAATTCACAAAAGAACCACGTGAGCACAGGGAGCCGCGAGAACCAAGAGAGGATAAACGAAGGGAAGCAAAAAAACCCGTCGAATCACAACCTGATCCCAGAAAAGAAGAAGCAAGGGCCAAAAAAGAAGAGCACGCCCGTAATATCAAGGAGTTTGAAGGGATTGTGGAAAATGAAGGAGTCCTGGAAATCATGCAGGATGGTTACGGCTTCCTTCGTTCCAGCGATTACCATTACCTGGCTTCGCCCGACGATATTTATGTATCTCCTTCACAAATTAAATTATTCGGCCTACGTACCGGCGACACGGTAAAAGGACAAATACGCCCACCGAAAGACGGGGAAAAGTATTTTGCCCTTTTAAAAGTTGATACCGTCAACGGAAGGACGACTGAAGAGATTCGTGATCGTATTGCATTTGAATACCTCACACCTCTTTTTCCTGAAGAAAAATTAAAGTTGAGCACCACGCCGGACAATTATTCCACCCGTATCCTCGACATGTTTGCCCCTATTGGTAAGGGTCAGCGGGGAATGATCGTGGCACAACCGAAAACAGGTAAAACTGTCCTGCTCAAAAACGTAGCCAATGCCATTGCCCAAAACCATCCCGAATGCTACCTCATTATCTTATTGATCGACGAACGCCCTGAAGAAGTAACGGATATGGCACGATCGGTAAAGGCGGAAGTCATTGCTTCCACTTTTGATGAACAAGCTGAAAAGCACGTGAAAGTAGCGTCAATTGTTTTGGAAAAAGCAAAAAGAATGGTGGAATGCGGTCACGATGTAGTGATTCTGCTTGATTCGATTACACGCCTTGCCCGTGCGTACAACACGGTCGTACCATCATCCGGAAAAATTCTTTCCGGAGGTGTGGATGCCAATGCATTACACAAGCCCAAGCGATTTTTTGGCGCTGCCCGGAATGTGGAAAATGGGGGTTCACTGACCATCATTGCTACGGCCCTTATCGAGACAGGCTCCAAAATGGACGAAGTGATCTTTGAGGAATTCAAAGGAACAGGTAACATGGAACTCCAGCTCGACAGAAAGCTCTCTAATAAACGGGTATATCCTGCGATTGACGTTCCCGCATCCGGTACCCGACGCGAAGATCTCCTGTTGGACAAAGAACAATTGAGCAGGGTATGGATTTTACGCAAATTTATGGCAGATATGACCAGTGCAGAAGCCATGGAGTTTCTGTTAAATAAAATGAAAGGGACACGAAACAATGATGAGTTCCTTGTTTCAATGAATGGATAACAAGTTAAAACATAAAAAAAGCCCCCGAGTCTGATGATTCGGGGGCTTTTTTATTATGCAAATTCCATTTGACTTATTCACCATCCACATATGCCTGAAGATAGCCGAATTTTGGCGTCAGTCTGCCCTCATCAGTTATCATGGCCCGATGGATCACTCCATTCTGATCGCCGCCCAATAAATGTGGGAGCACATTCTTTATCAGCTGTTCACCAAAACTATTGGATGCATCGCGCGGAAGCTCACAAGGCAGGTTATCGATTGCCATCACACTTATATCACCACCGCTAAAGGGAGGCAAAACACGATCTTCAGTTGCGTCATAATCATAAACCGGATCATCAATGGTAGATGCCTTTTTTGTGCTGGGGATTGAGCCCTCAATATCACACGATACATCGGCAATCACACTGATTTGGAATTCATCCGTCACGATATCTTCCCGTTTAAATAAGACGGGTGCACTGGGGTTCCAATAAGCGGCTGCAATCAGTAGGTCTGTTTTATTTGCATACGGCATGAAATTGCTGCCGTATTTTTCGGGAAATTCAAAAAAATCCTGTCTGCTATATTCACTACCGTCTTTTCGATGGTAATAATCACTGGAATGCAGCTGGGCAAATACAGGATACGCAAAAATCCCATTCAATAATTCTCCGGGGCTTACCTCCTTTACGCCTACCTCTCGCAACACTTCTTTTGCGCCTTCCGCGACTCTTCCTCCTCCTGTAATGGCCATTTTTATAGGAGGGAGTTTTATTTTACTAAATTCAGTCTTTAAATCTGCCAGATCCAGGCAGTCTTTTGCCCTGCGTAATTCAAACAATCTGTTTTTCCTGCCGTAAAGCCATAATCCGTTATACGCCCCGACAATTCCGGCCCACTTGCCAAAAGCAATGATTCGTTGGCCGTTTTTATCGGTCAGGGTCTCATAATCAATCAACCGGATGCGTTTATTCAGTATCTCTCGCAACAAATTCCGATTGTACGGCTGCTTTTTGATTGTATGCGAAAAGAAAAAATACGTCTTGCCTCCAATAAGCGATGTTATTGGGACTTCTTTTACGCCAAAAAGAATGTCACATGCTTCCACTGATTCAACTACCTCTATTCCTGCATCGCGATAGTCCTGATCCGAAAAACACCGCGTCGCGCTGGACTGTACGAATACTTTACATGTTGGAAATTGGGTTTGAATGAGGTGAGCTTGTGCTGGGGTTGCGGGTACACGTTTATCTGCCGGGACTTTTCCTTCTCTGATAAGTCCAATTTTTATCATCATTTTTATTGGGGTAATTATACGGTAAATTTAAGTCAAAATAAGTGATGACTTGAAAGACTATATCCTAATTTCCGCCGGTTGGGCTACCTATTTTGCCCTACACAGCCTGCTTGCTTCTTCTCAGATTAAAAAGGCCGTTCATCCTTATTTAAAAGGTATTCGCTATCGTCTTTTTTACTCCGTTTTTAGTACGGCGGGATTAGCTCTCCTGCTATTTTTTATCCATCAGAGGGAAAATGAACTGATCGCCAGTTCATACTGGAGCCGCTCAATTGCCCTGATAAGTATCTTCTTTGCTTTGTATCTGTTTAAAAAAGCATTTCAACATATATCTGTTTCTCCTTTCCTGGGCCTGATGCCGGAAGCCGAAAGCCATGAACTAATCCTGAAAGGTATTTACATGTCAATGCGGCACCCCCTATATACAGGCACCCTTTTGCTCTATCTTGGATGGTTTTTCTTTTCTCCTACCGACCTGGCACTACTTTCCGGCATCTGTTTGCTTCTGTACCTCCCAATAGGGATTTATTTGGAAGAAAGGAAACTAATAGGCCAACATGGATCGAAATACATTGCCTACAAAAAAACGACACCCGCGCTTTTTCCCCGGATATTCCGGTCAAAAAATAATATCAAACATTGATTAAGGATTCCCTTCTCCGCATTTTTCCGGCCGGGATGCCAAACATCATCTTAAAACGTCGACAAAAATAGGCTGTGTCTTTATACCCAACGTCTTTGCCGATTTCCCGAATACTCTTTTTGGAGGTTCGAAGCAGGTTTACGGCCATTTCCATACGTTGGTACTCGATATAATCCTGGGGATTGATTCCCGTCAGCATCTTAAAATACTGGCCTACATAGTCCTCAGATACATTTGCCACATTTGCCAACACCTTATTGGACAAATCATCACTCAGGTTCTCCTTGATATACCCAAAAATATCAATAAGGCGCGGGTCTTTGAAATAGGTAGAATTGGTGGCAAACTGCTCTAAAAATAAGCGGTTTTTAATGATATACCGGATCAATTCAATAACAGCATGTTCGGTAAGAAGTTTGATGATGCGACTTCTGCCATGAAAGGATGAATTGTTTTCCCGATTGATCTCCCGTATCAAATTTCCCAGTTTTTGACTGTTTCGTATGACAAAAGCCGGAATATCGAGGGAAGCAAAAAAATTGACCGAGTCAAATACTTTTGAGTCAAACGAAATCGAACTGTAACTATTGGCCCCGAACGATTCGTCATTCAGGTTTTTGAAATATTGTTCTTTGTGTGTGAGAAACTCGTCTTTTGACAGACTGATCACTTCACCGGCACCAAAAGAAAGTGAAATTTGTTTTCCCCCCGGCACAAACAATATTTCCCCTGGGAATACTTCTTCCTTTTCTTTCCCAAAACGGATTGCTCCAGCCATTACCAGAAAAAGAGAATTTTCCACATCGTAATTATTCTCAATGGTAACCGGGCGCAAAATGTTAATATTCCTAGCCTTGACAAAGCTAACAGATAATGATTCGATAATTCTGTTATAGTCTTCCATCTGCCTGGAAATATGATCTTTACAAGATTAATTTCTGAATAGAATTGAAATTATTGTACGAATCTAATATTTAATTCAAATTTTCCCAAGCCAATCATATAAATTTCTTTCAAGACATTATTTGACTATTTCAATAAAGCACGTGAAATGACAATTTTTTGGATTTCTGAGGTCCCTTCATAGATCTGGGTAATTTTTGCGTCACGCATCATCCGCTCTACGTGATATTCTCTTACATAGCCATATCCGCCATGAATTTGTACCGCTTCGATCGTAGTTTCCATCGCCACATCAGAAGCAAAAAGCTTTGCCATGGCTGCTTCTTTTACGAAATCTTTTCCGGCATCTTTTAAGCGGGCTGCCTTCAGGATCAACAACCGGGCAGCCTCTATTTTTGTAGCCATATCGGCTATTTTGAATTGAATAGCCTGATGCCTGGCTATTTCCACACCAAATGCCTTACGCTCCTTGGCATACTGAATGGCCCGTTCCAGTGCGCCGGATGCAATACCGAGTGCCTGTGACGCAATGCCCAGCCTTCCGCCATTTAACGTGCTCATCGCAAATGAAAACCCAAAACCATCTGCTCCAATCCGGTTTTCTTTGGGGACTTGCATGTCCGAAAACATCAAGGAATGTGTATCTGAACCACGTATACCCATTTTATCCTCCTTTTTTCCCACGACAAACCCGTCCCTGTCTTTTTCAACTATCAGGGCATTGATCCCTTTGTGTTTCAGGTCGGGATGTGTTTGGGCCATCACCAGGTATATACTTGCCGAATTGCCATTTGTAATCCAGTTTTTTGTCCCGTTTACCAGATAATGATCGCCCCTATCTTCAGCTGTTGTCCGCTGGGAGGTTGCATCCGAACCTGCTTCGGGTTCGGACAGGCAAAATGCCCCAATTTTTTTTCCTGATGCCAACGGAACCAAATATTGCTGTTTTTGCTCTTCACTGCCGTATTTTTCCAATCCCCAGCAGACAAGTGAATTGTTAACAGACATACAAACAGCAGCAGACGCATCCACCTTGGATATTTCCTCCATGGCCAGTACATAAGAAACGGTATCCATACCGCCACCTCCATAACGTGGGTCAACCATCATACCCATAAAACCCAGCTCACCCATCATCTGGATTTGACTGGCGGGAAATTTCTGCTCAATATCACGCTCAATAACGCCTGGCAATAGTTCTTTTTGGGCAAAATCACGAGCAGCATCGCGGACGGCAAGTTGCTCTTCTGTAAAATTAAAATCCATGGTTTTTGTTGTTTATTCAAGTAAGGGTGGACAAATATATCCAAATAATAGTATGCATGCATACCATATACGGCATAAAAAAAGCCTCATTTTGAGGCCTTTACACTTACTAAAATTTTATTTTTCAGTCGTCTCCCATTCCCAAATAAACCATAACATAATAGAGCAATGTAGCCAATGAACCCAATGCAGTCACTACATAGGTAAGCGCAGCGGTATTCAACGCATCTTTGGCCATCTCGTGTTCGGATTCATTGACA
>JAOUOM010000597.1 GCA_029880385.1 Cyclobacteriaceae bacterium
CAATGATTCGGAACGGGAAGATGCCTTTGTTTTGGGAGCGACGCAGGCTGGCCATTTGGATTCTGTACGCCCGTGCTCCGCACAGGCCCACGTGCTTCCCACGCCCGGGGCTATATCGGAAGCATTTTTTGCTGTTTATCGTGTCTGCCTATCTCCTCACATATGTTTTTTTGGGGTAAAAAAAAGCTTGGCTCCTTTTGTAAAGGCGGGGCTTACTCTTCCCGCCTGAACGCTCTTTTTCCGCCGGATTTGGCCATGAGTTTGGTTTCCAGGATTGTAATGTTGTGGGAAAACGCTTTGCACATATCGTAGACGGTAAGGGCCGCAATGCTTGCGCCGGTTAATGCCTCCATTTCCACGCCGGTCTTGCCCGTGCACCTGGCTTCACAGACGATCTTCACGAGCAATCCTTCTTCCAGTGTGATGTCGATCCTGACCTTGTTCAGGAAGAGGTTGTGGCACAGCGGGATCAATTCGGAGGTACGCTTGGCACCCTGGATACCGGCCAGTATGGCCGTGTGAAACACCGGGCCTTTGAGCGTGGTGATTTCCCCGTCTTTGATGTACGGTTTCATGTCGTCGGGGAGCTGAACGAGCGTTTGGGCATGTGCCGTGCGCTCGGTCACATCTTTGTGTCCGACATCTACCATGGCGGGACTATCCTGTTCGATATGGGTAAATTTTTTGGTCATAAGGCATCGCGGTATGAGATGAAGGGAAAAACTTCTCCTTTTTCGAATTGGTTTTTGCCCGTTGGGATTACGATAAAGCCGTCTCCATCGACAAGATTGGCAAAATCGCCCGATCCATTTCCAAAAACGGGATCGGCCCAGAGTGTACCTGCCGCATCGAACCAGGTATGGCATTCGAGGAAATACGTCAGGTCGGGTTTGAAATTGACAGGATTGGCCAGTTTGGCAAATTGTGTGCGTTGTGGAATTCCCAGGGAGGTACATAACCAATGACGGATGTATACCTGTGTGCACATAAAAGACGAAACAGGGTTCCCGGGCAGGGCAAAGACGGTGGCCCCTTCGGGTGTCACACCAAACCAAAAGGGTTTGCCGGGACGTTGCTGTACACGATGAAATAGTTTTTTCACTCCTATCTGGTCCAGGACACCCGGCAGGTAATCGAATTTTCCTTTGGAAACGCCACCGGTCAGCACCAGCATCTGGTGGTCGTTGAGGGCAGGTTTTAGTTTTTCCAGTATGGTGTGTTCGTCATCCGGCAGGTGGAGCAAGGTAGAAGAAACCCCCCAGCTGGCAAGGATGGCCTGTATGCCGAAGACGTTGGACTTGCGGATTTGGTGTGCTTCGGGCTGTTGGTCTATTTCCACCAGTTCGTCCCCGGTAGAGACAAGTAAGGCACGTGGGGGCACTAGTACGTTAAGCCGGCTTTTGCCGAGCGTGGCCGCAATGTTAATTTCGGGGGAGCCGATTCGCTGGCCTTTTGGCACAATCACGTCTCCTTTTTTTCTGTCAATTCCCTGGAAATGGATGTTTTGCCGGGCTTGTATTTCGTCGACAGAGATGGTCGCGACTCCACTTTCTATGCTCAGGTCTTCATAGCGGATGACCGTGTCGGCATTTTCCGGCATCATGGCCCCTGTCATGATTTCCACACAATTTTCCTGATGTTGCAGGGTATAGCGTGGTGTCCCGGCCGCAATGGTGGATTCGATGGGAAATGAACGCTGGCCTTTCTGAAACGAAGCGTATGAAATGGCAATCCCGTCCATGGTCACCCGGTCGAAGGGTGGAAAATCCCGGTCAGCTGCCAGTGGTTCGTCGAGCAGGTGGTGATAGGCCTGTTGGAGACTCACCGTGGTTTGTTCGGGGATAAACGGATGATCGGTAATGATCTGAAGGGCTTCTTCGTAGGGGAGTAGGTCCATAATATCTGTCACGATTAGCCGCCTATGGTCGCCATGGACTCAAAGGAGGAAGTGTTGTGGTTTTTTTGTGATTCGGCTTCAAATCCGTCTTTGGCCCGCCGACCGAATTGTTCACGAAATTTGGCCCGGATGGCATCATCATTGGCACCACTGCGCATAAAATCCCTGAAATTAAACACCCCATTGTCGTAGAGGCAGGTTTTGAGCAGGCCTTTGGGCGTTAGGCGGATACGGTCGCATTGCCCGCAGATGGTACGGGTGTAGGCAGGTATGATCCCGA
>JAOUOM010000596.1 GCA_029880385.1 Cyclobacteriaceae bacterium
GGTTGCTGAATAGGATTCGGTAAAAAAAGACAGACCGGTGCCCAATGTACCATTTACCGAAAGTGCATGTTTGCCTAGTAGCCTGAAATTAAAATAGCCCATGGGGTTGATCCCAATCCCAACCTGCGGGTGGTTAAAATCTGTTATTTTCAATGCAAGCCCTACGTCGGGAACGCTGAACAAGTCAAGCCATGAAGTTTGCTCTGCTTCTAGCCGGTAGTGTATTTCCCAACTGTCGGTATATGTTGTCAATCCGGCCAGCCGGTGATCCGGATAGATAAAGCCTCCTTTGTAAGCAAGTGCCATCGATTGGCCCAACCCCTGAGAAGATAGTAAAAGAAAAAAAAGAAAGCTATATCCGGAAAAGGTAAATCGAACCATCTGATAAGAATAAGCTGGGAAAATAAGCCCTAGATCAGATAGTTCATCGCATTTTTTACCATTTTTTTTGAGCCAATAAAAAATGGCGACCGCTGGTGAAAGGCATGGGGTTGGATTTCCAGTATCCGTTGATGCCCGTCAGTAGCCATTCCCCCTGCCTGTTCGGCGATAAATGCCAGCGCATTGCATTCATAGAGCAACCGGAGTTTTCCATGGGGATTTTTGATGGTTTTGGGGTAAAGGTAAATACCGCCTTTCAGCATGTTTCGGTGATAGTCTGCCACCAGTGACCCAATGTAGCGCGCGGTGAGTTTGTCTTTTTTGCAGTCAGACAGGTAATTGCGGATGCCGGGTTCAAATTCATGCCACGAACCTTCGTTGATGGAATAGATCGTGCCTTCTTCCGGGCATGTCATAAGGGCATGCGAGAGCACAAATTCCCCCAGCGAGGGTTCAAGTGTAAATCCGTGTACACCATGCCCTGTCGTGTACACCATCATGGTGGAGGATCCATACAGGATATATCCAGCAGCTACCTGTTCAGTTCCTTTTTGGAGTACATCTGCCGCCTGCACAGGGCCGCCAAGGGGAGAGATACGTCGGTATATGGAAAAAATAGTACCAATGGATACGTTAACATCAATATTGGAAGAGCCATCCAGCGGGTCAATTGCTACCACATAGCGGCAATTTTGGTTTAAATGAATGATTTCCTCGTCTTCCTCACTGATAATACCGCATACCTGTCCGCCATTTTTAAGCGCACGGATAAAACGTATATTGGCAATGAGATCGAGTTTTTGTTGCTCTTCACCCTGTACATTTTGTTGGCCATATGACCCGGCAATGTCGAGAAGCCCCGATTTGTTTACTTCACGGTTGATGATTTTGCCAGCCAGGGCTATGTCGCGAAGGAGTTGGGAGAGTTCTCCGGTTGCATAGGGAAATTCATCCTGATTTTCTTTTATAAAACGGTCGAGCGTGGTTCCAATGGGCACACCAAGGTTAATGTTGTCCATGTCAAGGGGGTTAATGGGGTGATTGTAATATGGAAGCGAAAATAAAGAAAATGTTTCTTTTAGGCCGTGTTGTCATACCTTGAAAATGACACGTTCAAATGTATTTCTTTAAAATTTGATAAATACCTGACAAATAGGATGCGCCAAACAAATTGGCGTGGACCAGCAACGGATAAAGATGGTATATTTCGGCCCGTTCGTCAAAGCCGTTTTCGAGTGGCCATTCCGCTGCATAACTTTGGTAAAACAGTGGGTCAAATCCTCCGAAAAGCAGGGTAAATGCCAGTTCCATTTCACGGTGGCCAAAATACACCGCCGGATCAAAAATATACGGTTTGCCTCCACCCCCGGCCATACAGTTGCCGCTCCATAAATCACCGTGTAATAAGCTTGGAGTATCGGCAAAAATCAAATGGGGAAGCTGGGGATATAACCGTCTAAATTTCGAAAGGAATTGGGTATCAATCAACTGATTTTGATAGGCCAATTGCAATTGGGGTGCTAACCGGCAGTCTATGAAGAACTGTACCCAGTCTTCTGTCCGGTCATTTATTTGCGATAGCCTTCCGATATGATTCGGGTGATCCAATCCATAGTGGCTGGATGTAATCCGGTGCTGGAGGGCCAGGTACTGCCCAAAATTTTCCCAATAGGTTTTACTCCGTTCATAGGGCTCGATCCATTCCAATAACAGGTAGGCCACATCGTTTTCCGATCCGGAACCAATCACCATCGGTGTGGAAAGCGGACTTTTGTCAAGTATGCCCAATCCGATGG
>JAOUOM010000049.1 GCA_029880385.1 Cyclobacteriaceae bacterium
GAAACCGAAACCTGAACATGTCAGGAAGAAAAAACAGCAAAAACAGGAAATTGGAAAGCAGGTTAGACAAAAATACATAGCCTACCCCAAGGTCTGGATCATAGATTTGCTCATAAAACCCTCCGGGACTGGATTGTGCCAGCATGGGTAGCAACAGCAGGAAAAACAGGTTTAACAGCAGGTTTGCCAGTATATTGATAAGTTTATACGAAGCAAAACGAATGGCCATGCCCTTTAAACGCAGCCGTGCAAAAGGAATGGCAACAAGTGTATCGATTGCCAGTATAAAAGCCAGCCACTCAATAAAGACTCCTTTGCCTTCATAGTCCAGCAAGCTTGCGATCTGATCCGAAAAACCATAGAGCAAACTACTGAGGATAGCCGTCCAGATTAAAATAAGTGAAAGCCCCTGATGATAAAAAAGTATTTCCTTTCCCTTGCTCTTTGAGGCAAACCGAAAAAAGGTGGTTTCAATCCCAAACGTATACAGGATATTAAGGAAAGCCACATCTGCATATAGCTCGGTTACAATCCCATACTCGGCGGGCAAAAACACTTCTGTGTAAATAGGAACCAGTATGTAATTAAGCAAGCGTCCGACAATGCTACTTAACCCATATGTGGCCGTCTGGCCCAGCAATGAACGTATCTGTCCCAAATGAATTAAACTCCTTTAAAGTTTGCCTGACGCTTTTCCAGGAATGCGGATACACCCTCGGCAAAGTCCTCCGTGCCACAGCATCTGGCAAAGGCATTTGCCTCCGTCTGATAACCGTCACCTTCTTTGGCAAAGGCCGCATTGACACAGTCTACCACCAACTCGACTGCAATCGGGGCTTTTTGTCCGATAGTTCGGAGCAAGTCCAGGGCTTTTTCCATTGCGGCTGATTTATCTTCCGTCACATGATTTACCAATCCCCATTTTTCCGCCTTTTCGGCATCGATCATTGCTGCTGACATCATGTATTCCATTGCACGTCCCCGTCCGATCAAATAGGTCAGGCGCTGTGTGCCTCCATAGCCCGGCAAAATCCCCAGGTTCACTTCCGGCTGGCCAAATTTTGCCGACCGGGTGGCGATCCGCATATGACAAGCCAGTGCCAACTCACTACCTCCTCCCAAAGCATAACCCGACACAACAGCGATTACGGGTGTATGGCAATTTTCGATCAAGGCAAATATCTCCTGCCCGTCTTCCGAAAATTTCCTTGCATTCATTTCATTCAGGCTCCTGAACTCAGAAATATCCGCCCCTGCCACAAACGCCTTTTCTCCCGCACCGGTGAGGATTACCCCCCTGATCTCCCTGTCGTCATACACGGATTGAATCACTTGTTTTAGTTCCGACAAGGTTGCCAGGCTAAGCGCATTGAGTTTACTCTCCCGGTTAATGGTAACGACAAGTATGTTTCCATCACGGGAAAGGGAAAGGTTTTCTAAATCATTCATTCGCTCTTAGGTATTGATTTCACAGGAAAGAAATAGTAAAATTAAGACTTCACCAACCATTGAGGCACAAATAACCATTCTATGCCCGTTGAAATTGCTCGGTCAGATGCCCGATAATCTCGGAGGTCATCCTGGCCAAATCAAAATGTGGCTGCCAGTCCCAATCATTTTGTGCGACTGTATCATCTATGCCCGATGGCCAACTGTCCGCAATTGCCTGTCGGTAATCGGGCTGATAACTGATGGCAAACTCGGGGAAATGCGTTTTAATTTCTGCATATATTTCGTCCGGCGAAAAACTAATGCCCGCCAGATTGTAGCTTGATCGCACCGACAGGCGGGAAGGGTCTGCCTGCATCAGTTTCAATGTGGCATTCACGGCATCCTCCATATACATCATAGGCAAACGCGTACCTGCCTGTAAAAAACATGAAAACGGACGGCCCTGAACAGCCTGGTAAAATATATCGACCGCATAATCCGTCGTGCCACCACCCGGCAGTGATTTATATCCGATCAATCCCGGATAACGCACACTTCGCACATCCACGCCATATTTTCGGTAATAATAATCGCACCATCGCTCACCCGCGAGTTTACTAATTCCATAAACCGTTGTTGGGTTCATACGGGTATACTGAGGCGTGTTTTCCTTGGGGGTATCGGGGCCAAACACTGCGATACTACTGGGCCAGAAAATCTTTTTGATCCTGCCTATACGTCCGAGCTCCAGCACATGGAGCAAGCTTTTCATATTTAGATCCCAGGCAAAAAGCGGGTGGGATTCTCCCCGTGCCGAAAGTACAGCGGCAAGATGGTATACCTGACTGATTTCATGTTTTATCACAGCCTCATGGAGTGCCTGCTCATCCAAAACATCAAGACAAATATAGGTGCCGTCCATTTTTACTTCGGATTCGGGACGGATGTCTGATGCCACCACATTTTCCCTGCCATGCAAAAGCTGAAGGGCTGATACCAATTCAGTGCCCAACTGTCCACCAGCACCTATTACAAGAATTTTATCCATCGGATTGTTACGTTGTTTATTTGGGGTGCACAAAAGTACCACTTGTTTAAAGTAATTTTAAATCCCTATTCGATTTAACTTTGCCCCCCGTGAATGAATTTGAAGAATTCCTGAAAACAAAAAAGATTGATCCCCAAAAATTTCAAAAAGGGGAGCCGGATCGCTATGCCGGGTTTCAACAGGATTTTGCTACCATGCACCCAGCAAGCTTTACTGCCCGCAAACTCTTTTTGATCAATAAAATACGAAGAACCTATCTTTTGGACACATCGGTCATTCAGGAAAAACCAACGTCCATTGCAAAAGTAAAACCGAAAATCAGCCCCAAACCCAAAATCTGAACATGTACGACAACCTGAAAAAAAAACTGGAAGCCGAGCTTGACGAAATAAAAAAAGCCGGCCTTTACAAGCAAGAACGAATCATTGCTAGCCCCCAAGGAGCTAAAATCCGACTCTCGGATGGCCAGGAGGTTATAAATTTTTGTGCCAATAACTACCTGGGGCTTTCCTCACACCCCCATGTACTGGAAGCTGCGACCAACACCCTCCAATCACACGGTTACGGTATGTCTTCGGTTCGCTTTATTTGTGGCACGCAGGACATCCACAAAACCCTTGAAAAAAAGATTTCCGAATTCCTCGGAATGGAAGACACCATCCTCTATGCTGCCGCATTTGATGCCAATGGCGGGATTTTCGAGCCCCTGCTGGGACCGGAAGATGCCTTAATCTCGGATGAACTAAATCATGCTTCGATCATTGACGGGGTACGTCTGTGCAAGGCCAAGCGTATGCGCTACAAACACAACGATATGGCAGACCTGGAAGAGCAGCTTCAAGCTGCAGCTTCTGCCCCGGTCAAGCTGATCGTAACCGACGGGGTCTTTTCCATGGATGGCACGATTGCCCAATTGGACAAAATCTGCGACCTGGCCGATACATACAAGGCGGTCGTAATGACAGATGAAAGCCATAGCACTGGATTTATGGGAAAAACCGGGCGTGGCGTGCACGAATACCATCATGTCATGTCACGTGTAGACATCATCACCGGCACACTGGGCAAAGCCCTCGGAGGGGCATCCGGGGGATTTACCTCGGCCAAAAAAGAAATCATTGATATGTTGCGCCAGCGGTCTCGTCCCTATTTATTTTCCAATACCCTGGCACCATCCATCACGGGAGCATCCATTGCCGTACTTGATATGTTAAGCAAAACAACCGAGCTTCGTGACAAACTGGAAGAAAACACGCGGTATTTCAGGGAAAAAATTACGGCCGCTGGTTTTGACATCAAACCCGGCAACCACCCCATAGTCCCTATCATGCTGTATGATGCCGTATTGTCTCAAAAAATGGCTGCACGCCTGCTTGAAAAAGGCATTTATGTGATTGGTTTCTATTTTCCGGTAGTACCCAAAGGGCAGGCGCGCATCCGGGTACAGCTCTCGGCTGTGCATGAAAAGTCCCATATTGACCAGGCCATTGCCGCATTTACAGAGATAGGAAAAGAACTGGGGGTGATTTAACCCCCTTTGTTTTCATCGGCCCTTAGCTGTGAAAATAGCGAACTTTCGGTTGTTTCCTGCTCTTCATACAGGTAGTCATTTATTGCCGTCCTGAGTTCCTTGGGCGAAAGGTTGCGTGATAATTCCCCATTACGTACGGTTGATATCTGACCGGTCTCTTCCGACACGACCAATACAAACACATCGGTAGTTTCGGACATGCCGATGGCTGCCCGGTGCCTAAGCCCGTGGCTGGCAGAAATATCGTCCCGCTCGGTCACCGGCAAAATACATCTGGCCGCTACAATCCGGTTGTTGTAAATAATCACCGCACCATCGTGCAGGGGGCTGTATTTATTAAAAATGGCCAGTAATAGTCGTTTGGAAATGAGCGAATCCATACGATCCCCGGATTCTGCATAAAATTTCAGTTCCGTATTTTTTGAAATCACGATGAGTGCACCGGTATTCGTAGCTCCTAAGGCTTTGGCTGCTTCGATAATGGGTGCGATTTCGGCACGTCTCACATCACCATTTGTCTGCCAGAACCGAATGTTCATAAAGGTACCCTCACGGATGGCGGTAGTGCGTCCCAGCAACAAGAGGAATTTTCTGATTTCCTGCTGAAAAAGAATAATTGCGGCCAATACGCCGACACCCATAAACTGGCCCAAAATACTTGTCAGCAACTCCATATTGGCTGCCCGCACCACCAAAAAAGCCAGGTATAGGAACAGGAAGCCCAAAAAAACCTTGATAGCAATACTTCCCCTGATCAGCTTATACACCTGATACAGCAGGATCGTGACGAAAAACACATCGAGAATGTCGACAAATTTTATTTCCAGAAAACCGATGGTAAATCCAAGTATCACGCTTGTTCCCTTAATTTTTGAATCAATTGGACTGCCTCTATCGCTGGTTTCACGTCGTGCACCCGCAGGATATCGGCTCCCTGCTGCAAAGCTAACGTATTTAATACGGTTGTGCCATTCAGTGAGTCATCAGCCGAAATCCCAAGTGTTTTGAAAATCATGGACTTGCGTGAGACCCCTGCCAATAGAGGAAGCTCGACCATTTCCTTTAACAATCCCATTTTGCCAAGTAAATAAAAATTCTGGTCACGATCCTTGGCAAACCCAAAGCCCGGATCCATGATCAGGTCACAGGCTCCCCGAAGCGAAAGTTTTTCGTGTATTTCCCCAAAATAACGTGCGATTTCCCCTATCATATTGTCATAGTGCGTCATATCCTGCATGGTCTGCGGTGTACCACGCATGTGCATGGCGATATAAGGGACTTTGGTATCAGCCACCATATCCAGCATGGAGGTATCGAGCTGGCCGGCCGATATGTCATTGATCATGGCTGCCCCGGCTTCCAGTGCTTTTTCGGCCACCTGCCGGCGAAACGTATCAATGGAAATCACAGCAGCGGGAAATGCCTGATGAAGCTGCCGGATAGGTTCCAGTACACGCTTCAGTTCTTCCTCTATCCCAACGTCAGCGGCCCCCGGCCGGGACGAATACCCGCCTACGTCCAGAAAGGTGGCCCCTTCGTCCAGCATGGTGGCGGCTTTTTGAAGGGTGGCATCCAGATCTTTCATACGGCTCGCTCCAAAAAAGGAATCGGGGGTGATATTGAGAATGCCCATGACCCTGGGTCGGTCAAAATCCAATAGTCTTCCGTATGTATTTATCGTTTGGGGTTGTTTCAATTGATTAGATTTGCGATCGAATTTGCCTATTTTTAGCCGCATTTAAAAACACTATTTGATCTTGAAACAGGAAACCGCCAGTGCCTACCAGACCCTTATTTCAGAATGCAAGTCATTGTTTGGGAAAAAAACACGTGATTACGGGACAGCCTGGCGCATTTTGAGGCTGCCCTCCATTACAGACCAGATATTTATCAAAGCGCAACGAATTCGTTCAATCCAGGAAAAAGGGGCTCAAAAAGTTGACGATGGCATACGTGGGGAATTTATCGGAATCATCAATTATTGCCTGATTGCCATCATCCAGGGTACACGCTCACCACAAGATGAAATGGAAATTAGCTGGGAAAACCTGGAACCCCTCTACGATGAAGCCGTCAATGAAACCCGGAAATTACTGGAAGACAAAAACCATGATTATAATGAGGCATGGCGAGACATGAGGGTGAGTTCGATGACCGACATTATTCTGATGAAATTATTGCGCGTAAAGCAAATTGAAAACAACGAAGGAAAAACACTGGTATCAGAAGGGGTAAAAGCCAATTACCAGGACATGATCAACTATGCCGTATTTTGCCTCATAAAACTCGATGAACTATGAAAATTCCAAGAGAGATTTCCCGAGTCCTCGTGGGTGGACTCTTTATATTTTCAGGCCTGATCAAAATCAACGATCCGGTTGGCACCGCCATCAAGCTGGAAGAATATTTTGAAGTATTTGCTTATGATTTTGCTCCTTTTTTTGAGTGGTTTATCCCTGCGGCCCTGTTCCTTTCGGTGGTACTGAGTGTGCTTGAAATCGTGCTGGGCATTGCTCTTTTGCTGGGCTACCAGGTGCGTGCCACGGCCTGGGCTCTGCTGGGACTGATCGTATTTTTTACTTTTCTTACTTTTTATTCGGCCTATTTCAATAAAGTGACCGATTGCGGCTGTTTTGGGGATGCCATCAAGCTTACACCCTGGCAGTCCTTTACCAAAGACATCATCCTGTTGGTCTTTATCCTTTTCATTTTCGTATTACGAAGGGATTTCAGCCCTCTGTTTTCGAAAAAAACCAGTCAGCTGACCATCGCCATGAGTGTGGTAGTGTTTGTTGCCATTGGCATGGGTGCCATCCGTCATTTGCCCTTTATTGATTTTCGAAGTTATGCCATCGGCAACGACCTGCGGGTATTAATGCAGCCGTCCGGCGAGCTGAAATACGAATACATCCTCGAAAAAGAGGGAAAAGAGTACCGGTTTGAAAATTATCCCAATGACAACAGTTACACATTTATTGATTCCCGTATCCTCAATCCGGAAGTACAGCCAAAAATCACGGATCTGGCCGTATGGAATGAGGAAGGGGAATATACGGACGAGCTACTTTCAGGCAGCAAACTCCTGATAGTCACACACAGCATAGCCAAAACCAGTACCGCACACAATCCCGAAATAGCAGCTTTGCTAAATGGGACACTCCGCTGTACACCCTGGGCACTCACGTCATCGTCGCAACAGGAAACGGAATCCTTTTTGCAATCGGCCGGCTGGAACACTCCCTATTTTTACGCCGATGCCACAGTTCTCAAGACCATGGTACGATCAAGTCCGGGCATACTCCTGCTTCATAATGGTGTGGTACTGGGCAAATGGCACCACAACGATGTACCGTCCCCTCAGGAAATCAATCGACTCCTGCCTTGAAAAAAATATTTTTGATCGGTATGCCGGGGGCAGGCAAATCCACACTGGGAAAGCCCCTGGCTGATGCATTGTCTTTCGACTTTGTAGACCTGGATCAGGCCATCGAACAGCAGGAAAGGACTTCCATTTCCGTGATTTTTGAAAAAAAAGGAGAACCCTATTTTAGGGAACTGGAACATGACATACTTCAGTCACAAATCAATCGAAAAGAAAATCTGGTGATTTCATGTGGTGGTGGCACCCCTTGTTTTTTTGGGTCCATGCAGCTAATGAATGCCGTCGGCCTCACGGTATTTCTCGACCCCCCCATGGATTTGCTGGTGGAGAGGGTACTTCAAAATAGTGATCGTCCGCTACTCGCCAACGAAGAGCCTGAAAAAAAATTAAAACGACTGTACGAGAAAAGACTGCCCTTTTATGCGCAAGCAGCCATAAGGATGGAAGCAGTACAACCCTCCCTTGAGTTCCTGCTTGCGGATCTGACCGCAAAGCTTCGTACCTGAAATCCAATATTTTTCCCAAATCAAAATACAAACCCAAAGGTAACGGAAGCCGATGTTGCCCTGTTTTGGATGGAGACTTCCGGTGAATTTGAATTTAACAGGTAGGGGTTATAGAAGGAATTCCAACGGCTGTTTACCATGGTGAAATCGGCAAAGAAATCGTCACTTCGATAGCCTACGCCAAAGGATAATTGATTTCGATGGCGGTCATAATTGCTTCGTTCGGCATAGGGATCGGCCTGATAGGCATAGCCCGCACGCAGACGGATCTCATCCATACGGAGTTCGGCACCCATCCGGTAATTGACTACATCCCGGTAATACTGCTCAATGGCCTTGTTGTCTTCGGTTACGACAAAATCATTTGACTTTAAATGGGCAGACGTATAATCCAGTACTTCAACATCAGCAGTCACAAACCCCAGCTTCCCAAAGAAAAGGGCAGCTCCCATGTTGACCCTGGCCGGTGTGCGAAGACCATAATTGGAAATGTAAAGATCGCTGGTCGTCTGTATGAAGCCCATATCTATGGTGTCAGAACCAGCCACGTAGGAATAGGCGGTATTCCAGTCCGTGGAAAATGTATATTCTGATTCCTCATTGATGGCAAAATAAGTAGGTGTGGTGTAAGAAGCCCCCAGCGTCATAAAACTGATGGGGCGTACGATCAGGCCAAGTGTGCTATTTACCCCCATGCCGTCCAAAACCAATTTGTCCGTGATTTCTATTTCCCGCAACAAATCGTCCGGTGTTCCATCGGCATAGGTAAACTCTGTTTCCCTGTATGTGCTGTTTTTTACATAATCAATG
>JAOUOM010000050.1 GCA_029880385.1 Cyclobacteriaceae bacterium
CACTTTAATTGCTACATTTGGCTTCGTAAGCGGGTGTAGCTCAGTTGGTAGAGCGTCAGCTTCCCAAGCTGAAGGTCGTCGGTTCGAGACCGATTACCCGCTCCAGTCATTCTGCAGGATGTGTCCGTCCGCCTTTCAACGATCAATCCACTTTTGTGCCCTTGGTATGTGCGTAATAAATCGAATTGGCAACAGCGTATGCCATTATAGGTGGGGCACAAAAAAAGCCAGTTCTAAAACTGGCTTTTGATGTCGGGATGACTGGATTCGAACCAGCGGCCCCCACTACCCTAAAGTGGTGCGCTAACCGGGCTGCGCTACATCCCGAACAAACCTGATGGTTCGTCCTTTTTTCAAAGGAGTGCAAAGATAGTAAATGACTTAATTTAGAAGTTATTTTCTTTTAAAAAAAGGAAAGGGATCCCTGAAGGAATCCCTTTCTTTTCGACCCATAACTGGTTGGGATCGAAATTGAATCACCGCTTAAAATACTCGCCTGTATTTAATACTACGAAAGTACATTACTTTGCCTTTTAGCGTAGAATGTTTTTTATTGAACCAGAATAATACCTATACAAGCGGGAATTTATCCTGATAAAGAAAGGATTTGGTGATCGAAAACGTTTGCATGGGAAAACATAAAAAGTATAGATGAAAAGTTGGCGAACATATTTTTTGTTTTTTGTACTGTTAGCAGGTGGTTTTAACGGCCATGGCGACGACTTACGAAAGATTTTACGGCTCTTGGAAAAACATGATTTTGTGCAGGCAATAGAAGTCATCAGGAATGATTTGAAAAAAGAGCCTGTCAACCCCGGGACCAAATGGATTTATTCCCGATTACTGTCGGCAGATTCATTGGAATATTATCACCTCGACAGTGCCCGACAAATGATTGGGGAAGCCCTGACTGATTATGATTCCGTGGATGAGAATTATCTATCCGGTTTTGAAAAACTGGGGTTCGGACACGCAGACCTGGTGCAGACGTATGATGAAATACGAAAACAATACTGGGAAAAAACCTTGCGTGAGGAAACGAAACAGGCTTTTGAAGCGTTCATGGCCTTTTATCCCAATGAGGAAGAATACGGGGATGCCGTAAAAAGAAGGGACAGTATCGAATACAATGTGGCACTTCAAATGGATAGCTGGCAGGCTTTTTTGGGGTTTATGGATCATTACCCCACGTCTTTTTATTATGACAGTGCCACTGCCCATTATGAAAAACTACTTTATACCGACATGGTAAAAAAAGGTACGCTGGAATCATATACATCGTTTGTAACAAAATACCCACGATCACCCTATGTCGACCATGCCATTTCATCCATTTTTAAGCTTAGGGTGCTTAGTCATGCGGCTGAGGATCTGACTGAATTTGTCAAAAAATACCCCAGTTCGCCGGAAACAATACAGGCATTGAACCTCCTTTTTCACATGGACAAGCATGCTTTTTTTGAAAATCCGGTTTCGTCCGTTCACCCGGCCATGGATTCTCTCGTAAATGTGGCCAATCGGGATGTTCCTTCGCTTGTTCCCTTGCTACGTGATGGTAAAATTGGCTTTGTAGATATGCTGGGGAATACGGTGGTTCCCTTTGTTTTTGATGAATTGTCTGACAAGGAAGCGTCTTGCCGTGCGTATTCCTACGATTTTATTGCCGGAAAAATTGCCGGCAGGCAAATGGTGGTCAATCGTTCATTGGAATTAATTCTGGTAGAAGACCATGAAAGTGTCCGGGACCTGGGCAGAGGGGTTCTCTTCATTAAAAAAGCAAATACGGGGAAATTGATCCACAAATCCGGTTTTCCCATTATTGACAATGTGGAAGATGCCGAATTGTTTGACAATCGATGGTACAAAGTGATGCGGAAGGGTTTTTGGGGCCTTGTCGCCTATAATGGATCCTTGTTGACTGATTTTAAATATGATGCGATACGGAAAGCAGGCCGGTTTTGGATCTTTACGAAAGGGGAGAAGCTGGCAGTAAGTACATTGCCGCTTTTGATTGCCGAAGCAGGGGAAGGAGGTTTTTCGCTGGAGTTTAAATATGATGATGTGGAGCTTGTCAACGATTCCTTGATGATCGGGTTTAATGCTGACATGGAAAGCCTGTTTGATGACCGGATGAAAATCCGTGTTCCCTGGGGAAAACATGAAGTTTACCCAGACCCAAAGGTGTTTTATACACGGGAAGGCGGAAGGTTCTATTTGCACAATGAAGATATTGCCAGGCAATTGGGGGCAAATGAATTTAATAGCATTCAGGCCAATCAGCGATGGCTGGCCGTCAAGGAAAAGGAATGGAAACTGTACAGCCTGTCTACTTCGGAAGTTTACCTGACAGCTGACTCTGTCAAGCTAATTAGTGACTTTGGTGCTTACTACCACTCGGGGGATACGGCCAGGTTGTTGTTTGGCCCATCGCAGGGAGTCAACGTATTGCCCAAGCAATCGATACAGGGCATGTACTATCGCAGGGAGGGGCAGTTTTCCAGTTATATCCTGATAGACAATGAGGGGATCAAAAGTGTGTGGGATCAAAAGGGCAGGTTTTTGTTTCAGGGGCTTTTTTCAGACGTTCGGTGCTTTTCTGACTCGCTTTTTTTGGTACAAAATGATCAAAAAACGGGTTTGATCGATGCAGATGGGTATTACCTTATCGAACCCGTGTATGATTTTATACAGGAAAAAGGCTCCTTGGCCATTTTGTTACGAAAGGGTTCATTTGGATTGTTCGACCTGGAGACCGGCGCAGAAATCCCCGTTGAATATGAGTCACCCTTTGAAAAAATCGGGATTTATTATAAAACGCGAAAAGAAGGATATTACGGTCTTGTGGATGAAAATGGAAAGGTAGCCACGCCTTTTTCATACAAGGAAATCAACTATGCTACTGACAGTCTGATTTGGGTTCAATCCGATGGTTTGTGGCAACTGGTTCAGATTGGAAATGAATCCAAAAAAGTACTTTCAGGTGTGCAGTCGTACAAGGCTTTCATCCATGGTCAGAAAACATTTTTCATCCTGACCACACCCGGCGGCTATGGCGTGTATGATAGCGAGGAAGGGCTGATAATAAACCCTGTGTATTCCGATATTCGTATGATGGGAAGTGGCCCTTCGTTCCTGTTTATTGCGGAGTTTTATTTTGCGGATGCCCCGTATTATATATGGGTAGGCTACAGTCCATCAAGGGGAAAATTGTTTACCCATGCCTACAGACCGGAGGAGTATGCGCACCTGATCTGTGACTAAACGGAGGATAGATTTTTTTGATTTAACTTCCTGACAATGTCCGTGACCTGGGGTAGGAGCATCATTTTTTCGTCATTGTGGATCACAAAATCCGAAAGGGCAATTTTTTTCGCATCGTCCCATTGGTTATGAATAATGGCCATTACATCATCGTGAGATCGGTGTGGGTCACGCGACAGAATGCGGCCGATGCGTAAATCGAGGGGGGAAACCACCAAAATGATTTTATCCAATTGTGTGTGGGATCCGGACTCAAAGAGTAAGGCGGCTTCTTTGAAAAGGACGGGCGATTGGCAATTTTCGACCCATTGCCCGAAATCCCTTGCTACTGCCGGATGGACAATGGCGTTTAATTTTTCGACCATTTCGGGGGAATGAAATATTTTTTTTGCCAGATAAACCCGGTTTAACCCTGCTTCGCCATAGCTTTCGGATCCAAATAGCTGCCGGATATTTTGTTTTAGCTCCTCATCCTGGTTCATCAGGTATTTGGCTTGCTGGTCGGCCTCATAGACAGGATATCCCAATACACGTAAAATTCGGCAAATGATGCTTTTTCCACTACCGATCCCTCCGGTAACCCCGATTTTCAACGGGTTATTTTTCATACACAAGTCGGATGGTGGCAGGGGAGACGTTGACATTTTCCAGAAATTCAGGAAAATGGATGAGGGATGGCTCGATTGAAGAATCTTCTTTGTTCATCATCAAAAAATCGAGGGTAATCACAAAGTCGGAAGGCAGGATCAGGCGTTCCTGGGACGCCCCAACGACAAAAGAGACGTCTACGATTGTGTCAGAAAGTGTGAAATTTCTTTGTTGAGGAAAATTCAGTAGTTCAAGCTGGATTTTTGTTGTCTTCTTTTCAAACTTGTCCACCTCAAAAGAGACTTCAATCTGTGCGGGGTAAGCCGACATCAGCTCATCAAAAGGAAGGGGAACTTTAAGGATGTTTTTCAGGCTTTTGTTGATTCGGGCTTCGGGAACCATTACATAATACTCTGTCTCCAGAGAAGAAATAAAGGGTTCAGGTCCCCAGAGAGTCACTTCGGGCGGGTCGATGCGGATGGGAGAAATAATGCGGTAGTTATCTGCCAGTGAAATATTAATGGAATCTACCTGGATGGTCACTTTCTTTGAGATTTTTCGCTCAATGTTTATAAAGAGCGTATCGGAGATCAGATAGTTGATGTCCAGTCCATCCAGCTGGGCGGATACTTCGGGCATCAGGGAAGAACGTGTCAGGTACTTGATCTCGGCAGGGTTGTCCAGTTCGATCTGGATGGGATCTACACTGAACCAAAGCGTCCGCCTGAACAAGTTCCAACCACCACTCGATACTTCCAGTGTAATGGTTTCCGGGAGGGGATCCATCAGGACAACACTGTCCCGGTTAAAAATAAATTCGATGGGATATTTTATACGGGCACCGTATTCTTTATTAAGGGCATTAAAAAACCAAAAGGTAGTGGCTCCCATGAGAGAGAGCAACACTACCTTCCAGTTTTCAAAATATTTTGTTAGCCCCTTGTCATTCATTTACCATGATCTACTTGGTAGCTGGCGCATATTTTTTACTTGCGTCAAGCGAAACGGATGATTTTTCGATTACCAGTTTGTTGCCACGGTCTACATCCAGTGTTACCGTAGATTCTTCTACACTAATCACCTTGCCGTGAATTCCGCCTACAGTCACCACCTGGTCACCCTTGGCAATGGCCTCAATAAACTTCTTGGTTTCTTTTTGTTTTTTTTGCTGGGGGCGGATAAAAAACAAGTAGAAAATGACGACCATTCCCCCGAGCATGATGAATGAAGAATATCCACCACTGCCACTTGTCGACGCTTGTAAAAATAAAGTCTGAAACATATAGTTGATTATAATGGGTTATCGGCTTTGGTTACGTTGGCCTTGATGTTAAGACGGGTTACTTTCGGATAGGTATTAGCGGTGATCGAAACCGTCTTATTTTGAACGCCTGGTTTGTTTTGGCTGTTGAACTGAACTTTGATTACACCTGTACCTCCTGGTGCGATGGGTTCTTTTGGCCAGTCGGGTACTGTACA
This sequence comes from Cyclobacteriaceae bacterium, assembly GCA_029880385.1. GTDB lineage: Bacteria > Bacteroidota > Bacteroidia > Cytophagales > Cyclobacteriaceae > JAOUOM01. The sequence goes on from JAOUOM010000050.1 coordinate 5,329, forward strand.
TCCGCAGGATGCAGTAGCACTTGTGATGATGAGTGGTGCATCACCGGAATTGGTAAATGTAAAGGAGTGGTTTACAACTTCCCCTTCTTTGATGGTACCAAAGTCAAAGTTTTCTTCCGGAAACCTGAAGCTAGGCAGCGGACCATCGGGCTTTGTCTCTTCTACAACAGGAGCCGCTGTTGTCGGGTTGCTTGGGAGCGCACGTGAGCCATTTTTGGTCTCCAGTTCTGCTACTTTGCCTTCCAGTTTGGCGATACGTGATTCCATTTCTTTATTGGTACAGCCAAAAGCTATTACTCCCATAAAGAAAAGGATGAAGAGTTTGTTAAATGTGGTTTTCATATTTCTCTTGGATTTGTTTCAAAAGGTAAAGGTATAAAAGCTATGTTTTATCGGCTTTAACTTTAGCCTTTATGAACAGGCTAATGGGTAATTAATTCTTTCTGATTTGATTGATTAGGCCATTTACATCGTCGAGAAGCTCTTCAGCTTTTGTTTTTGCGTCTTTGATCCGACGTTCTCCTTCTGATTTTGCATCATTTTGAATGGCCTTTTTCCCTTCCATCATTTCTTTCATGATTTCCTCCAACTGGTTTCGGTATTTGTCCAGCAAAAAAGAAAGTTTGTCACGTGTGTTGGATCCTTTTTCGGGGGCAAACAGTAGCCCAAGGATACCACCTGCCATGACACCCAGTAAAAAGGAAAAAAATGAACTGCCTGAATTTCTGCTCATAACTGCTATATTATTTGTTGTCAATTAAACCTCTGCCGCTTTTTCTAATAACGCCTTCCGAAGTTAGCTGGTTTGCCAATACATCCAAAATCCCATTAATAAATTGTTTGCTTTTGGCCGTACTATAGTTTTTTGATATTTCAATAAATTCATTAATGGTGACTTTTACCGGGATACTGGGAAACTCAATCATTTCGGTAATGGCCATTTTTAAAAGGATCATATCGAGGATGGCTATACGTGACAAATCCCAGTTTTTGGCACGTTGGCTTATGATTTCATCAAGGCGGTCATCATTTTTCACGGTTTCTTTCAGCAATCGCTCAAAGTATTCAAAATCCTCTTCCTGATTTACACAAAGCGACCGGATTTCAAATTTGTCGTCAAGATCCGGCTCGTAGGATTTGATAGTTTTCAGCACCATTCCTTTAATGACGGGTTTGTCTTCGGCCCAGTGGAGGATTTTTTCCGTAAAGTAATTTTCAGGGATGGCGTGTTTAAATATTGTTTTTTTAAAAATTTCGATAATGGCTTCCTGATGTTGCTCAATTGTCGGGTCCTGTAGTTCCTGATAGGCAATAAACAGTTCATCCGGCTTGATCAGGTCGCGGTACCATTGTTTTATGGCATCATGTTCCCCATCCCAGTTGATCCGGTTGTCGATGGAATATTTTAACAGCTCAGGATGTGTGTTGAGCTGAAGTGAAAGCGGGTTTTTTTCAAGGTTAAAGTTCCATTTGGCGGATTTTGCGACCAGTGATTTGGCGGATTTTTCCTTTTCCTGTTTTTCCAAAAATGACAATTCACCCGGAAGCAGAAGGAGTTTGACATACCAGTCAAAAATAGACCGGGTATCGTCCAGCATACTTTTTCTGATACTTTTATATTCCGAATCCAGCTTGCGACGATAGGTACCGATGTGGTTTTCTATATCATTGAGGATGTCATTGTCCAGCTGATCATCAACGGGCGTGCCAGACAGTAAGGCTTTTTCGTAGGCATCACCAATCCTGCTTTGTTTTGACTCAAATGTGTCAAGGTCTAAAAAATCATGAACCGCAGGATCCAGGGCATAGCGGGAGACAAGTTCGTTTTTCACAACCTCTTTCAGGGATTGTTTGTTGATATAATATCCATAAAGGGATTGCATCGCTTTAATGCGTAGGATTCTGCGGTTTAACATGATAGAAAGAACGTTTAAAATAGGCGTTTGCCCTATTTATTCAAAATGAACGATGGTTGTTAATGTGTCAACTTCAACTTGCCTATGGCCTCAATTCGTTTCATGGCAAGTTGAAGTGCGGCTTCATTTGTCGAAATTTTACTTGCTTTTGCATGGTCAAGGACGGATGTACAGATATCGTAAATCTTTTCTGTCTGTGCCATTACCTTTTCTTTGTTGTAGTTGCCCTCTTTTTCATAATAGACATTCATGATTCCTCCGGAATTAATAAGAAAATCGGGCACAAAAAGAATTTCAAGCGCATTGAGTTTATTGGCGTGAGCCACTTCATCTTCCAGTTGGTTGTTGGCACCTCCGGCAATTATTTTACACTTCATGCTTCGAATGGAATCGTCATTGATAGTACCACCTAATGCACAGGGGGAATAAATATCCATATCTGCATCGTATACATCGTCAGGTTTTACGACCTTGATTTTTGCATGTTTTTTTGTGATGTTTTCAATTTTGTCCTCGTAAATATCTGATACGGAAACATTGGCTTTTTCTTTTACCAGTAAATCAATCAGATTCGAACCTACATTTCCTGCTCCCTGCACCATGATTTTTTTGCCTTTAAGGCTATCGCTTCCATAAACCTTATTTGCAGCAGATTTCATTCCCATGTACACGCCATAGGCAGTCAGAGGGCTGGGGTCTCCTGAACCACCCAATCCTTCGGATATGCCGGTAACATAGGGTGTTTCCATACGTATGTATTCCATATCCTGTGAAGTCATGTTTACATCTTCAGCAGTCCAGAATTTTCCACTCAGATTATTGACAAATTGGCCAAACCTGCGGAGTAATGCTTCGTTTTTTTGTGTACGGGCATCGCCTATTATGACGGCCTTTCCCCCTCCGATATTGAGGCCGGCAATGGCTGACTTGAATGTCATTCCCCGGGATAGGCGAAGGACATCCTTTATGGCATCTTCTTCACTTGCATAGTTCCACATCCGGGTACCACCCATGGCCGGCCCAAGAACTGTGTTGTGAATAGCAATAATCGCTTTCAGGCCTGTGGCCTTGTCATTGCAAAATAAAAGTTGCTCATGTTCCATTTTCCCCATTTGCTGGAAAATTTCTAGGGACTGAGGTTGGGTTTGAAATTCAATCATAGTCAAAGTTGTAAATCTGTTGTATACTTTTGCGTACCCATGGCCTTTTCAGGATGTCATTCTTGGGATTACAAAATTAGGTCATTTACCTATAATAACCATTTAGTGGCGAGAACGTTTTAGCTTCTGTGAAAGATTTAGCACACCTTAATAAATATCTTGTAAAATATAAATATCACCTGATTTTAGGAACGATTTTTATCATAATTGCAAATTTCTTTTCGATTGTACCTGCTGTACTCGTGCGATATTCTTTTAACCTGATCCAGCGTAGTTTCGATATTTACAAATTTTTCAA
>JAOUOM010000598.1 GCA_029880385.1 Cyclobacteriaceae bacterium
GGCCACTTTTGCCGGTTTTTCCATTCCTGCATCAAAAGGAAATATCCTTTATAAATATGATGAAAATGGAGTAGAGCAATGGGTGGATTATGCCGTACAGAGTGATTTGACAAAAATAGGCTTTCATCTTGGCCTGACCGTTGACAATGTAAATAATGTATATGTGACAGGTGCAACATTTGGAAGTACGACAGTAGGCAATACAGTGGGCACACCAGTTGTCATTGGCAACAATGGGGATATGGATGCGGTGTTGATAAAATACAATACAAATGGAACCGTAGCATGGGCAACGAATATTGGATCAGGGGCATATGATGAAGCCTTTGATATAGTGACAGATGCAAATGGAAATGTCTACGTAGGGGGCCATTATTACGGAGCCACTCTTTCCTTTGTAAATGGGACGTTTACCAATTTTGGACAGGCTGATATATTTATTGCCAAATACAATGCCAGTGGAACCAATGTTTGGGGACAGTCCTACGGGTCGGAGGGGAATGACTTTCTCTTTAATCTGGAGACGGATGGCGGCAACATCTATCTGACAGGAAACAGGGACAAGCGCACCGGTACGTTTGGTGCGGTTAGTGTAGAGAATGGTCAGTATTATTTGGCAAGTGTAGACACTTCGGGAAATATAAATTGGGTAGATGTGGCCGAAGGCAACATCCGGGGCAGGGGCATGAAATACGCCAATGGCAACCTGTACATTCCCGGGCGTTATGAGTATGTGGCCAATGTAGGCGGTGCCTATTATACCAGTATCTCAAATTCAAGTGATGTATTTATCGGCAAAGTAAGCCTGTCCGTACCCGTTACCGGGCTTGTAGGCCACTACACTTTTGACGGTGGATCCACCCTGGATGTATCAGGTTTTGGCTATGATGCCGTGGCCGTAAACGGTCCTTTGTTTTCCATGGACAGATATGGGAATTATACCAGTTCCTTTGAGCCTCAAAACAATGGAACGTATGTTGAAGTCGCTACAAACGGGAATTGGAATTTTGCTGGTTCGGTAACCATTGCCGGATGGATCAGGCCTAATTCACTTCCTGACGGAACCAATGAAATATGGGATGTTATCGTAAGTGGAAACGAATTTGGTCAGTTCAACATTAGTTCCAATGGAACCCTGGTCTATCACTGGTTGCCTACAGGGGCGGGAACCACCTACTCAGTTGTGGAAACCCGGCCGGGTATAATACCGGTAAAACAGTGGAGCCATGTTGCGATGACCATTGATGCCACCAATAACATGCAGCTATTTGTAAATGGGGCTGCCCAGGAAATATCACAAGATGGCGGGGTTTTCCAGTTAAGCCTTCCCATCACCCGGCATGAATTTAATCCAACGTTCCTTACTTTTTCCAATTCATCAATTGCAGCGACCGACAACCGCTGGTTTGATGGGGATATCGATGATGTCCGGATTTACATCGGACAGGACGTTGCAGCAACCGAATTACAAGCGATTTACGATACGGAAGTTTCAGGAGGGCTGGATCGCCTGGTGGCTTATTTACCGTTCAATAATGGTACGTTAGTTGATTCAACGCAGAATTTTTATAATGCGACCTACACCAACAGCCAGGGTCAGGTGGTGTCAGCACTTACCATGACTGACCGTCATGGTAGTCCGAATGGGGCCTTATGGTTTCAGAATAATGGAAATTCGGCCTACGTTTTTCATGAGCGAACCCTAAACCTAAGGGAAAATGTGACGGTTAATATGTGGATTAATCCATCCACTTTTGCGACAGGGACAGAATTTGGGGACGTCCTGTTTGGTGATAATAATGGGGGTAGGCTGATGACCGGCAGGAATGGCAGCCTGATGTATCATTATCCGGCAAACGGGGCAATGGATTACTGGGCTATAACCTCACGGGATAATGTCATAAGCCTTAACCAATGGCAGATGATCTCGTTAACCATCGATACCAATGGCAACTTGGTAATTTACAAAGACGGAAATCCTGTTTCTGCGTCAAAGGAAGGGGGAAGCTATCAAACGATAAACAGTATTGCAGATTATGATATGTATGGATTGCCCGATCGGTTTATCATCGCGCAAAAGGACTCGGTGAGTGCCACGGATATGCGGTATTACGATGGGGGAATCGATGAGGTAAGCGTATACCAGCGGGTATTATCCAGTGCGGAAA
>JAOUOM010000600.1 GCA_029880385.1 Cyclobacteriaceae bacterium
GTTCAGATGGCCGGGATTTTTCCTGACTCCAAGACATTTGTCGATTGTACACCAAAAGACAAACCCGAGCTGATCCTTCAGGCATATTTGTCAGCCAGGGAAAAGGAAGGTTTTGTGTTACGGTCGTTTGTGGAGGAATATTTCGACCTGCCACCTACGTCTGATCTGACCACCTACCAATCAGAACGTTCGCTGAATGAGCACCTCCATGCGCATTGGGACTACCTGACCCGCTCCAGCCAGAGACCATCAGCGTTTACCACATTGATCCCTTTGCCAGAAAAATATGTTGTGCCGGGAGGCCGCTTTCGCGAAATTTATTATTGGGACTCGTATTTTACCATGATTGGCCTTGGGGTTTCCGGTCGGTTGGATCTGTTCGAGTCGATGCTGGACAATTTTGCCTTTCTTCTGGATACTATCGGATTTATACCCAATGGCAACCGCAGCTATTACCTTGGCAGAAGCCAGCCTCCGTATTTTTCCGCTATGGTCAATGCATATATGCGCCTGACATTGGATGAAAATGGCTTAACCTACCTTCCGATGATTCAAAAGGAATATGATTTTTGGATGGATGGACAGGACAAAGTAAACGAGGCATCCCCTTCATACCGGAGGGTGGTATATCTGAATGGAACGATTCTCAACCGCTATTGGGATGACCTGGATTTTCCCCGGCCAGAGGCCTATAAGCCAGACAGGGAACTGGCGGAAGGTTTGGATGATGCGACAAAAAAAAGATTGTATCGAAACCTTCGTGCTGCCGCCGAATCCGGTTGGGATTTCAGTACCCGTTGGTTTGCGGACGTTACGGATTTTTCCTCCATCCGAACCACCGATATAGCCCCAATAGATCTGAATTGCCTTATTTACAACATGGAATTGACCTTGTCAAACCTGTATCGCCTTGCAGGGGATCAGGAGCAGGCTTTGCGTTTCCTGAAGCTAGCTGAAACCCGCTACAATGCCATCAACCTATTGTTTTGGAATGCTGAAGCAGGGATGTACCAGGATATAATGTGGAAAAATGGTGACTTTACCGGGCAGATCACGGCGGCGGGTTTTTATCCATTGTATTTTAAGGCAGCTCGTAGCGATTATGCCCGGGCCCAGGTGCCGGTGCTATTTGATACACTTTTGAAAGATGGTGGGTTGTCTACTTCGGTCATGGCTTCCGGCCAGCAATGGGACATGCCCAATGGGTGGGCACCGCTACAGTGGATCGCCATCAAAGGACTGGAGCATTACGGCCTGGAAGAGGAAGCTGACGACGTACGGACGCGTTGGCTGCGGGTAAACCAGAAAGTATTTGTCAATACAGGCAAAATGATGGAAAAATACAATGTAGTAGACACTACCTTGCTCGCAGGGGGTGGCGAATACCCCACACAGGATGGATTTGGCTGGTCCAATGGCGTGGTACTAGGCTTGCTTTCAGGAGATGTGAAATATTAGTCATGTTTTTGCGCAATAAATTGCGAGGGTATCTTAAAATTTGATTTAGATTTGCCTCCCTGTTGCCGAAGTGGTGAAACTGGTAGACACGCACGTTTCAGGGGCGTGTGGGCGCAAGCCCATGCGGGTTCGACTCCCGCCTTCGGCACTTTTCTCTTTTTGCCCCGATGTATTCGGATATTCTTTGATACCAACATCGGATCGTATGCAACCCCTAATCAAAATCATCTGTGAATATTTTCTATAGTGATGAATCCGGTCTATTATTATGGCCTGATAATAACTGTATTTAAATTCCTACACCATGACACACACTGAACATAGAAGAACATTCCTCAAACAGGCAGCTGCCGTTACGGGGCTGGCATTTGTCCCCTTTACCACTATGCAAGCCATGGAATTAGGTAGGAAAAGGAAATTTACCATGGGACTGAATCCAGGTGCCATTGGGGTACGATTGGATCAGGAACAGCTGTTGTCAAAAGCAATGGCCTATGGATTTGAATCAATTGTGGCCTATTCCGGCACACTGGCGGGTTGGAGCGATACACAGATTGATGACTTTACGGCCCGGATGAAAAAAAATAAAATAAGCTGGGGAGCTGCCGGTCTGCCCATGGATTTCCGACAAAATCAGGAAACCCATCAAAAGGGAATCGCTGAGCTGCCCAACCATGCAAAAGCCCTGCAAAAAGCAGGCG
>JAOUOM010000601.1 GCA_029880385.1 Cyclobacteriaceae bacterium
ACCGACTCCAGGGGAACGGCATCACCCGATTGGGAATATACCTGTACCCTTTTCAGGTTTTCAGGATCAGCAAGCAGGTTATCAAAGGTTATGTCAAATTCATAAATACCTTCCCTTACTTTGATCTGGTTCAATGTCGTATTGGCTGCCACAAGGCTTTGAATCATCTTGTCTAGTGAAATCCCGAGGGTGGCCATTGTCACGGTATTGGGTATGATACGAAACACACGTTTTTCTCCCCCATTCATCTCGACCAGAGAAACCCCTTCGATCTGTTCCAGGCGTCTCCTTACCACAAAACGCCCTAGGTCTGATAACTCCTGTCGGCTATACGTTTCGGATGTCAACTGCAACCTTGCCAATGGAATATCGGTGGATTCACTCCGTTTGACGACAGGTCGATCCACCTCACGGGGCAGGCTGCTCATTGCCTGGTCCATCTTCTCATTAACCTCGATGTATGCCAGCCTCATGTTGGTCCCAAAAGAAAAAGACAATTCCAACTGACCTGTCCCGGATGCCGAAATGCTTTCAATACGTTCGATCTGGTAAAGCCCCTGAAAGGCCGAACGCAAAGGCCTGAGGATAGACTGCTCGATATACAGCGGGCTGCCCTCCGGATAGGCTACTTCCACCCTGAGGCGTGGTACCGACGCATCTGGCATAAGAGAAACGGGCAGGTTCAGGTATGCCAACACACCCAGAATGGCTATCGCCAGAAACGACATCCCGACAGCAACAGGCCGATGAAGGAGAAAGCGGAACATTATCGTGGCTCAATCCAAAACACCATCCGTATTATTCTCGATCCGTACCGGGCTGTCATGTGCCAACTGGAGGTTATTGGAAACGATGACCCATTGCCCCATCTTCAATCCTTCGGTCACTTCCACATAGCTGCCATTGTCACGGCCCAATGTCACATAATTCCATTTTGCAAGGCTGTCTTCCACGGTAAACACCACAATTCTTCCCGATTTTTGCACGACAGCTTCCTTCGGCACCAGCAAACCTTCTGCCTGCGGAATTTCAAGGACAACCTTTACAGACATCCCATCATACAGGCCTGGTTCGTATGGAACATCCAGCTTTACTTTCACATAGCCACGGTCATCCACCCGGGGGTTGATCTCGGCTACCGTAGCCTCCAATACCCGGCCAGGCAAGGACAGTGGACTTACCTGTGCCTTATGTCCCTGCATGAGTCCACCCAGATCAAACTCCAGTACTTCGGCCATTACTTCCATACGTGTGCGATCAAGCAATACCGCAAGGGGTTGCCAGGAATTGAGGTAGTTGCCGGGCTTTAATTCAAGTCCGGAGATAATCCCATCGAATGGGGCATAAAGGTAGGTTTGAGACAGTTCATACAATGCCCGGTCCAGGTTTACCTGCGAAACACCCACGCCTGTCTTAAGGCGCAATTTCTCTTTGATACGAAACCAGTTGTCACCATACGTCGTGCTATCTCCAAATTCGGCCAACTTGTTTTCGTATTCGCTTCCTGCGTTGGCAACCGCCATGCGGGCCTCCGCCACAGCCAGTTGATGGCGTTCATTTTGAAGCCGGGCAATGAGCGTACCCTTTGCCACCACTTGCGAATTAGCGACATAAAGGGCCTGTAGCTTGCCCGGGGGTTCAAATGCCAGCGTAACTGCCCGGGCAGCCCGTAATTTGCCCCGTGCCTGAATGGGATAGGCAAACGTTCGTGTCTCCGTGAGAACCGTACGCACCGCATAGGCACTGTCCCGACGAAGGCCGCTCAATTCCGGCTCACCGGCCGGTTCCTCCTGTTTTGACGATGGGTTACATCCTGCCAGTCCAATTACAGCAAAGAAAAACAACCATAACCTGACATAGTTCATGCGTTAAATGTAATTAATAAGGATGAAATTTGCAATAAACTATTATTTGCGAAAATATCAACAGGATTATTGAAAGCTTCACCGATAATCAATTTCGGATTCTGGATTTTCAACGGAATAAGATTGACTTCATTGGCTAGATCAACTAATTCGATTAATTCTGTTGATTTACCACTAAATATAGTCGTAATTGGCTTCTCACAGCGTGTTTATCAAGGCACAATCTCAACGCGATATTTATAAAATTTTACATTATACGTCTCATCTTCTGACCAGTAAGTCTCAACACTA
>JAOUOM010000602.1 GCA_029880385.1 Cyclobacteriaceae bacterium
TATTTTCTTTTTCGGCTTCTACCCAGAATGTCTGCAATACTTCACTGCCCGATTCGAGGCTTACCAGTATCCGGTTGCCGGGGGTTGAGGGGATGGAAAGGGCAATTTTTTCCCCTACTTTGTATTCTTCTTTTTCTATACCAAAATCAAGCATGGTGGCACCGTCCAGTTCGCCACGCTGGGCTTTCCCGGCCCAGCCGGGCCAGTCCATGTAAATGACTTGACCGGTAGAGTGCCCGGAAACCGGGTCTTCAACACGAATGTAGTAACGACCCCATTCTGGATACTCCACCTTCAGCTTCCATGTACCTTCACCGTTGGAAGTGTTGATTGTACCTGTTTTGATCGGCTCGCGATAAGAACGTCCGACATAGTTGCTGATATAGTCGTAGGAATTGTCCCACCACCATTTCCAGTCAAGTTTGTAAAGTTCTACTTTCAGGTTTCGCCTGCTGATGGGGGTACCATCTGCATCCACGGTTGCAATCCGCACGAGGTGGTCTTCGTCGGTAAGCAAAATGCCCCTTTTGTCGCCTTCCGGTGCTTTTACACCGACAAAACTTGTGTATGGATAATAAGGGATTGTGATATTTTTCACACTAAAATCACCTCCTTCTTCGTATACTTTGCCAAGAAAACGTGCGGTCAGGGCACCGGGTGCATTGTCGGCATCCCCCAGGTTGATGGACACTCGTGCTGTTCCGTCCTTATCCAGTTTTCCTTCATACACCTGTTCCCTGCTGCTGTAAAAATCTTTTGACTGGTCGTCAAACGAAAAGTTGGGGAAATCCTTGAAGGTAGTCCTGGCGGGGCTGAGAACCAGGTCAAACTCTGCCTTGAGCTGGGATGCTTTGGCACCACTCAGCCAGCGGACATTCAGGTTTCCAGCAATTTGCGAGGAAGAAGCCGTGAGTTTGTCCGTACCAAAATCCAGGTCAATTTTCAGCCGGTTTGGTTTGATGGTTTCGATCTTGATGGTTTTTTCAAAGGTAGCTCCTCCTGCTTTTACTTTTGCCTGCCAGTTGCCGGTGGGGGCATCAGGTTCTGTCAGCATATCAAACCTGTATATGGTGCCAACGGGCTGAGCACTTACTTTTCTCGAATGCAACTGGCCCGAAGGGTTATAGAGCTCCATGATGACGGGGTGTTGTTCGGGAAGGCTTTGGGAGGCATCTTCCAGAATAAAGGCAAGGTGAAGGGTGTCGGCAGGGCGCCAAACACCACGCTCGCCATATATAAACCCTTTCAGTCCTTTCTGGACGCGGTTTCCGGTTATATCAAAATTGCTTAGGGAGAGGGCCGAGCCATCATCGAGCTTGAGGTATCCAATCTGACTACCTTTTCTTGCGACCAGTACAAAGGGTTCCCCGTTGCTGCTTATCTGTAAGCGGCCTTCGCCATCCGTTGTGCCGGTACCAATTTGCTGTTGTTGGTAGTCGTAAATTTCGATTGTGGTACCCGATTCCGGGCGCGTAGTGATCAGGTTGGAGACAAAGACATGTAATGGTCCATCGTCACGGCGTTTGGCAATGATCCCCAGATCGGAGGCAAACAAAACCTTGCTTACCGTTCTGTTGCTGCCGTAGTAGGAATTGCTGCATGGATTGTCACGTTCGCGCCAGTCATAGTCCGAATCGTAGTAATACTCATAATCGTCCCAATAGCTTTCTTCTTCCTGTGTCCCCCATTCGTCGGATTCGGTATCGATTTCCTCAATATTTTGATTGTCGGCACAGAAATACAACGAATGTTGTTTTTTGAAACCAATACGGATCTGGTACATGGCACCCGGTTCGGTGCTGATGATGTCTTCCAGGTTGAGGGTAAACCGGTTCCAATTATTCAGGTTGGTTACCCCACTGGCATTGAGGGGGATGGTGCGTGAGGCAATGGGCCGCCCGACACGCTGGAGCTGACTGGTGCCACCCATTCCATTTACCTGAAGGTACTGCAGCATGTTGTCTTCGAAAATTCGGATTACCGTTACATCCACGGCCTGCAGCCCGACGGCATCAAACGGCAGTACCAGTCCTTTTGAACTGGGCAAAATGGCTTTTTCATTTCCATTGGCCAGTTTTACTTCCGGTTTGGATTGTGTAAACTGCAGTTCGGTGGTATAGTCGCTTTTGAGCGGATGGCCAGCCATATTTTTG
>JAOUOM010000603.1 GCA_029880385.1 Cyclobacteriaceae bacterium
GTTATTTCCCCCCTCATGCACATGGCAACGGCCTCTCTGAAGGGAATTTTGCGGATGGCCAGGTCTTCGGTTTCCTCAAATTCCGTCTCGCCCTGTTCAAGCCCTTCGGCCAGATAGACATAGCCAACTTCATTGGTCACAGAATTTGACGTATGTATTTTTAGGATTTCATTCCATTTTTTGGCCGTAAGCCCCGTTTCTTCTTTTAATTCCCGTTTTGCGGATATCAGCGGGTCAATGCCAATTTTGCCCCCCCCCATGGGAATTTCCCAGGAGTATTCATTTAATGGATAGCGCCATTGCCCTACCAGCCAGGTGTTTTGTTCTTCGTCGAGGGGGAGAATACCCAGGGCCAGATTTTTAAACAGGACTTTTCCATACTGGCTCATGCCCCCGCCAGGATTGATTACCAGGTCTTCTTCCACGGTAATCCAGGGGTTGTCATATATGCGTGTCGACTCTTGTTTTTTCCAGGGATTTTCCATGTTGGCAAACTTACAGTTAAATTAATTGAAGCCTAAACCGAGTGTTTCGCGCAATGCCCGGTGCTCGTTGTGATGCTGGTGCCAGTAGGGCTCATTGATTGACTGCACCAGTTTGCCCCACGTAGTCTTGCCTTCGTATTCTTCTTCCCATCCGAGGATGCGATACGGTGCTTCGCGCTCGAAATAGATGACCAGCCTACGGTTGGCATAGCTGAGTGTATAGGACTGGTAGGGTATGGGGGAATAGCTGCCTTTTGCATAACTGCGGAGTGTGGCAACGGCTGTTTTCATTTCGGGATTTTCGTGTGATAACCGATGGTACAACAAACCCGGAAATACCCGGATGGCGCCGGTCGGCAAGCTGGCAGGATCAATGCGTATCCGCTGCCACAGTTCATCTTCGAGCCAGAAATTTTCGAAGGACAATGTTCGGTCTCCTTCGTGTTCGAAATAAGAAAATTCACGAAACGTATAGGATCCGTTTCCAAGGTTTATTTGGGTAAAAGTATGCCCGCACCATTCCTGCGAGGTTGCGGATACTTTGAGTACATCCGGATAGGTGTCGTATGAAACAGGCACAAACGAAGACATCATCATGGAGTACGGGTAGATACCCGTAATAAAGTTTTTAGTGAAATTCAGCTTCAGTACAGTCACCTGGTCGTTTTCTTCCTGCCCGGCCTGTTCTTTTTTCACATGATTTGACAAGGAAAAAGGCTCCGTTACAAAAATCAAAACGGCCGTTCCTTCATGAATTTCGCCATATCGGGACTGATGCAGCTGATAACTGTTGATCTCGGCAAGTCCCCGGTACCAATAAGTGCCAAATGCTTCACCTGACGGTTGGGCACCGGCCCTGAGCAGGGGAAGAAATAACAAAGGGAGGAGAAAGTTCAAATAACGCATAAACGTGACATATAATGAGGAAAGACATAATTCCAATTTGGAAAACAAAAAGATAGAAAACTTGGGTAAATTGCTCTTTGTAAACGACGTACCCAACCGACGTTTACGGTTACCAGAAACCCCGGAGGAATGGTATGTAAAAGCAAATTAGCAGATAAACCATTAGAGTTGTAAAAACACATTAAAAGATATACCAGATGCGTACTACACGATTTTTTATAGTAGCCATAGTTTTTATTTCGATTGTGTATTTTGGAATGGAAAGGAAGGTGGCAAGTACCAATGTAGCCGTCAAAGCAGGTCGACTGCCCAATTGGGAGGAAGCATGGAAGCTTAAATCCGAACGAAGAAAATCCGGCTATTCCAAAACAGAGGCACCTCAGATCCGGGCAGAAATCGAAAGACAAAAACGAACACCTCACGGCATGTCAGCTCCCGGTTACCGCCCAAACCAGGTAATGGAAGAGTATCAAAAAGCACTCGTAAACCGACGGGCTGCCCGTACCGAAAATGTTTATACGTTTGTCGAACGAGGACCCGGTACGATTGCGGGACGGATCCGCGCACTACTTGTCGACCCGGATGACCCGACACATCAGACATGGTTTGCCGGCTCAGCTTCAGGTGGAATATGGAAAACAATCGACGGGGGGACTACCTGGCAAAACAGCTCTACAGGAATTCCAAACCTGGGAACCAATACACTGGCCATGTCATTGGCCAATACCCAGGTGATCTATGCGGGTACAGGCGAGCATTTT
>JAOUOM010000604.1 GCA_029880385.1 Cyclobacteriaceae bacterium
GAATATGAGCATGGGATTTTTGGGGATCCAGTTTGGCTTTGCCCTCCAGAATGCCAACGCCAGCCGGATTTTGCAGACTTTTGGTGCCGATGTGGAGCATTTGTCCTGGTTTTGGCTTGCAGCACCTATAACAGGACTGATCGTACAGCCGATTATCGGACATTATAGTGACCGCACATGGAACGGACTGGGAAGGCGAAAACCATATTTCCTTTCCGGTGCAATCCTGGCATCCATTGCTTTGTGCCTCATGCCATTGTCCGGTTCACTGGTTAGTTTTTTGCCTCCCATGTTGGTTGGCGCAGGCATGTTGATGATCATGGATGCATCCATTAATGTATCCATGGAGCCATTTCGGGCATTGGTAGGGGATATGCTGCCGTCCGAACAGCGGACGCAGGGATTTTCGGTGCAGGCCACACTTATCGGAATCGGAGCAGTGGTCGGCTCTTTGCTCCCGTACATTTTGGCCGAGTACGTTGGGATTTCCAAAGTGGCGGCAGTAGGTGAAGTGCCCGACAATGTGGTGTTTAGTTTTTATTTTGGAGCTGCCGTGTTTATTTCGACCATCCTGTGGACGATTTTCCGAACAAAAGAATATTCGCCCGCAGAACTGGCCAGCCATGCGCAGGACCAGCCAGAGCCGGAAGGGTCGGAAGGGTTTTTGTCTATCTTCAGGGATTTTGTGGCCATGCCGCGTACCATGAAGCAGTTGGGATTGGTACAGTTCTTTTCCTGGTTTGGACTATTTGGTATGTGGGTATTTACGACGCCAGCTATTTCCCAGCATGTATATGGAACGGCCGTGGGTGATACCAGTTCGGGCACCTACAATGATGCAGCCAACTGGGTAGGAGTGATGTTTGGTGTATACAATGGCGTATCGGCCGTTTTTGCCCTGTTTTTGCCTTTTATTGCTGCCAAAGCAGGACGCAGGCGCACGCATGCGTTGGCATTGATAAGCGGGGGAGTGGGGCTCCTTTCCGTTTATTTTGTTCATGACCCCCGTATGTTGCTCTTGTCCATGTCGCTGGTAGGGATTGCCTGGGCGAGTATCCTTTCCATGCCCTATGCGATTCTGGCGGGTGCCCTTCCTGCCCGGAAAATGGGTATTTACATGGGCATTTTTAATTTTTTCATCGTCATCCCCCAGATTATAAATGGGATGTTTGGAGGCCCCATTGTCAAGCGGGTTTTTGATTCGCAGGCTATCTATGCCCTTATCTTCGCGGGCATTTGCCTTCTGATAGCGGCAGCTTCCGTATTTTTTGTGGATGATACAGACGAGGTGGTAGCCGGGTAAACAAATAGGTGAGGATATAGAAATGAGAGTCGTATTTAGGATTGAGTATCGGACATTGTGGGGGCAATCCGTTCATGTGTCCGGGTCATTGCCCAAATTGGGAAACTGGGACGCGGAAAAGGCAGTAGAGTTGATGCCTGAAAAGGATGGCGTGTGGTCCGGCGAAATAGAAGTAGGGGAAGCGGCTTTTTCCTATAACTATTTTTTGAAAATGCAGGATGGTACGCTTACACGGGAATCAGGGGCAAACCGACATTTTCGCATTGATTCCAGACGGTTTGATCAGGCAGTCTTATTGGACCATTGGAGGCCACAGGACGGGGTGACAGAATCACTTCTGACATCTCCTTTTCTGCATTCGTTTTTCAAGCGTGAACCTTTGCCTTTTCGGACTTCCTATACAAAAAAGGGAAGGTATATACGTTTTCAGCTGCGGGCTCCCCGTATCGGAAAAGACTATGTTTTTGGTTTGTTGGGGAGTCATGAGGCATTGGGAAACTGGAACCCTGCTCAGGTGATCCTGATGAATGATGCGGATTTTCCGGTATGGAAAGCAGATGTGGAAATGGGCAAAGATACCAGGCCATTTGAATACAAGTTTGTCATTTTTAGCCATAAGGAAAAAAGGATTGTCACGTGGGAGGATCATGCAAACCGGTATTTTGATAGTGATCCAAGCAACGGAAGCGGAAGTTTGCTGGTCAGGACGGATGAGTCATTTCGCTACCCGGTCGGGCAATGGAAAGGTGCCGGGGTAGCCATTCCCGTCTTTTCCCTTCGTTCAGAACAGTGTACGGGTGTTGGCGAATTTGCCGACATCAAACCATTGATCGATTGGGCGGTGGCT
>JAOUOM010000605.1 GCA_029880385.1 Cyclobacteriaceae bacterium
GCTCACCCTGGTGCCATCGGACGGCCTGCCACAAAACGGATGTTTTGTCAATGAGACACTGGTACGGGCATTTGGCCTCAAAGACCCGGTTGGTAAATCATTACCCAATGCTACCGAAAAGATTGCTGGAATCGTCCATGATTTCAACATGGTGTCTTTTCGGCAGGAAATCCCGCCTGTTATTATCACCATTGGTAATGGGGAATATACAAAGATACTGGTCGATTATACGGGCAAGCCATTGCCCCGTGTGCTCCATGCGGTCAGGGAAGAATGGGAAAAAATTTTCCCCGATCATGTGTTTCGGTACAAGTTGATCGAAAACGAACTGGAACGTAAACACCTGGAAGATGTGAGGCTTCTGCAGATGGTGAGGTCTTTTGCTGTCGCCTGTATGTTGATTGCCTGCTTTGGGCTGTTTGCCCTGGCCTGGGGAACCATTCAAAACCGTACTAGGGAAGTGGGCATTCGCAAAGTTTTTGGTGCTACCCTGTCGGACATCCTGCGGCTGTTATCTGTTGATTTCATGAAATGGGTGGTTCTGGCCTTTGTCATTTCCTCGCCGATAGCCTATTATTTGATGGATGACTGGCTCCGAAATTTTAGCTATCGGGAATCAATCGGTATGGGGCCGTTTTTAAAAACCGGTCTACTGGCCTTGGTGATCTCCTGGCTCATGGTAGGTTTCCATGCGGTGAAGGCTGCTATCCTGAGCCCGGCTGATACGATACGGGAAGAATAGGTGATGGCATGCCCGGAGGACGCAACAGAATAAACAGCGACCATGTGGAATGTCAGCCCTGACAGGAAGCGGCATCCTTTCCTTGCGTTGTGTGCCTGTGCGCCGGCAAGGAAAGATACAGCGGATGGCAGGTAGCCCACCAGCCAAATGGCCAGCCGATGCCGCTCCCCGTGTGCGGGTATGTCAGGCTTTGGGAATAAACTGGCGAAGGTAGTTGTGGCTGATGCGCAGTGACTGGAGGCGTTTGTCGAGCGACCCTTCAAAGGAACGGTCTTCTACTTCGACGCATACGGGCCCGTCGTAACCGGTATCGGTGAGTGCAGAGAAAAACCTGCCCCAGTTTACATCGCCCATACCGGGTAGTTTGGGGGTATGATAGGCATTTGGGTGGCCCATAATACCGACTTCATTGAGCCTGTCGGTATCCAGGCGTACATCTTTGGCATGGACGTGGTAAAATTTGTGTCCAAACTCACCTATGGCTTTCACATAGTCCATTTGTTGCCAGATAAAATGGGAGGGGTCGAAGTTGAGGCCAAAATGGTCGCCGGGGATGTCGTGAAAGGCTTTTTTCCAGATGGCAGGAGTCGTGAGGAGGTTTTTGCCGCCGGGCCATTCATCGGCAGTGAAGACCATGGGGCAGTTTTCGATACCGATGCGGATGCCTTTGGACTGGGCATGCGCGATGATGGGTTGCCAGACGGACAGGAAGGTCGGCCAGTTTTCTTCGACGCTTTTTTTCCAGTCGCGGCCCACAAAGGAGTTGACGGTGGAGAGGCCGAGCAGAGCAGCGGCATCAATGAGCCGGATGATGTGTTCGCGGGCGGCTTTTGCTTCAGTTTCGTTTGGGCTGAGGGGGTTGGGGTAGTAGCCGAGGGCACTGATGGAAACGCCGTACCGGGATGTAAGGGCGTGGATTTCCGCTGCTTTTTTTTCATCAAACGCATCTACGTCGAGGTGGGTAACGCCTGCATACCGTCGTTCGGCCTTGCCAAGTGGCCAACACATTACTTCCACACAATCATAGCCGGTTTCGGCGGCAGTTTTCAGTACTTCTTCCAATGACATTTCCGGCAGGATGGCCGATACGAATCCGAGTTTCATAACAGGTAATTTCTTAGGTAAAACGTAAAATAGCGGGTGGTTTTGATACACCTCAAGCGGCCCTAAAGTAGTAAAAAACACCTATTCGCGGGGCATGAAATTACACTAGCTGAATTTTTGTTAATTTCACCACAACCTAAATCCAAATCAATAGCGATATGAAAAAGACATTTGTTTATGGTTTGTTGCCAGCCCTGATGCTGGCAGCGTGTACCCCCAAAAGCCAGGAATCATCCGTACAGGAAGCACCTTTGCCAAAGATCGTAGGTGAGGAAGTGTCCTATGCTACGGACA
>JAOUOM010000606.1 GCA_029880385.1 Cyclobacteriaceae bacterium
CTTTGTGGCTCATACGCCCGCTACCTTCGCACTGGAAGCCTACGGAGCCAGGCCGGACATGATCCCGCCCGTTGTTCCTACCTTTTCTACGCAGGGACGGGTAAAAAAAGATGTGGCAGACTTGCTGGGGCTGCCTTCGGGTATCCCGGTCGCCTACCGGGCAGGCGACCAGCCCAATAATGCCATGAGCCTGGGTGTCCTGCACCCGGGGCAGGTAGCCGCTACGGGCGGCACGTCGGGAGTGGTGTATGGCGTGATGGATGAGCCGGTCTATGACCGCTTGTCACGTGTCAATAGTTTCGCCCACGTCAATTATTTGCCTGACGATCCCCGGACGGGCGTTTTGCTGTGCATCAATGGCGCAGGTATCCAGTATCGGTGGATGCGACAGATGACCGGCAGCGATATACCCTATCACGAAATGGAAAAACTGGCTGCCGGTGTACCGGTAAATTCCGATGGATTGCGGATCCTGCCTTTTGGCAATGGGGCCGAGCGCATGCTGCAAAACCGTGACATGGGCTCGCATTTGCTTCATTTGCAGCTTAACAGGCATGGCAAAGCCCATCTGTACCGTGCCGCTCTCGAAGGGGTAGCCTATGCCTTTTGTTATGGCATGGAAATCCTTCGCGAAATGGGCATTCGTGTCCAGGCACTGAAAGCAGGCAATGACAACCTCTTTCAGTCATCGGTTTTTGCCACTACCATCACCTCGGTGCTTGACTGTACCATCGATCTGGTAGAAACCACCGGAGCGGTAGGTGCGGCCCGTGCTGTTGGCTATGCACTGGGCCATTACCCGACACTGGATGAGGCCATGTCGGGCGATAAAATCGTACGTAATTACGGCCCGGCACAGGATCGGGCACCCTTCCACGAAGGCTATGCACTGTGGAAACAAGATTTGGAACGAATGATCAATAAATAATAGCATTATGAGCACACAGGTAGTCGTTGGAGACAAAGAGTATTTTAAAGGAATAGGCAGGATCGGGTTTGAAGGAAAAGAATCGGACAACCCACTTGCGTTCAAATATTATGACGCGCAAAAAATAGTCGCCGGCAAGTCCATGCAGGACCATTTTCGCTTTGCCATTGCCTATTGGCATACCTTCTGCGGTACCGGGGGCGACCCGTTTGGACCCGGCACAAAGGATTTTCCATGGAATGAATCGACAGATGCCTATCAGGCTGCCAAAGACAAAATGGACGCAGCGTTCGAATTTATTACCAAGATTGGCTCGCCCAGTTATTGTTTTCACGATTTTGACCTGATAGCCGAAGGCCATGACCTGGCCGAGTCAACCAGGCGCCTTGAATACATCACGTCCTATGCACAGCAAAAACAACGTGAATCAGGTGTCAAATTGCTTTGGGGTACGGCCAACCTCTTTTCACATCCCCGCTATATGAATGGGGCAGCTACCAATCCCGACTTTGATGTGGTAGCCTTTGCCGGCGCACAGGTAAAGAATGCACTGGATGCCACCATCCGGCTGGGGGGCGAAAACTACGTCTTTTGGGGTGGGCGCGAAGGCTACATGAGCCTGCTCAATACCGATATGAAAAAAGAAGTGGATCACCTGGCCCGTTTTCTGCATATGGCCAAAGACTATGCCCGCAGCCAGGGCTTCACCGGGCATTTTTTCATAGAGCCAAAGCCCATGGAGCCTACCAAGCATCAATATGATTTTGATGCAGCCACCGTAATTGGCTTTTTGCGCGAATATGGCCTCATGGACGATTTCAAATTAAACCTGGAGGTAAACCACGCCACACTGGCACAGCATACCTTCCAGCACGAGCTGCAGGTAGCTGCCAATGCCGGGCTGATGGGCAGCATGGATGCCAATCGCGGCGATTACCAAAACGGGTGGGATACCGACCAGTTTCCCAACAACCTCACCGAGCTCACCGAGATCATGCTCGTGATCCTCGAAAACGGCGGGTTCCAGGGAGGCGGGATCAACTTTGATGCAAAAACCCGCCGCAACTCAACCGACCTGGCCGATATATTTTATGCACACATCGGCGGCATGGATGCCTTTGCCAGGGCCCTGCTGGTGGCCGACCGCATCCGCACCGAGTCCCGGTACCTGGCCATGCGGCAGGCGCGTTACGCTTCGTTTGACCAAGGC
>JAOUOM010000051.1 GCA_029880385.1 Cyclobacteriaceae bacterium
GGCGGCGGCGGGCCGGGCATGGGGCCAATCGGAGTTGCCGCTCATCTGGCCGAATTTCTCCCCAACAAAGGAAAGGAAGGGATTCGTTCGGTATCGGCAGCCGAATTTGGCAGTGCGAGCATTCTCCCCATTTCCCATGCATACATTGCCATGATGGGTGGACAGGGACTGACCCGGGCCACACAGTTGGCCATACTAAATGCCAACTATCTAGCCAGCAGGCTTCAGTCGCATTATCCCATACTCTATAAAGGTAAAAATGGACGCAATGCTCATGAATTGATACTGGACTGCCGCATGTTCAAGCGGTTTGGTGTTGAAGTGGAGGATATCGCCAAACGGTTAATGGATTATGGGTATCATGCACCTACTGTTTCCTTTCCGGTACCGGGCACCCTGATGATAGAACCCACCGAAAGCGAAACCAAGAAAGAACTGGATCGGTTTTGTGAGGTCATGATTGCCATAAGGCAGGAAATACATGAAGTCGAAACCGGTATTGCCGATGCTGCAAACAATGTGTTGAAAAATGCACCGCACACATACCGATCTGTTATTTCCGATACATGGAACAGGCCCTATTCCAGGGAGAAAGCGGCCTTCCCCTTGCCTTCATTGCGTCAGGACAAATTTTGGCCATCTGTTAGCCGTATTGACAATGCCTATGGTGATCGTAACCTGATGTGCAGTTGTGTGCCCGTAACCGATTATATGGGAGCCCTGGCAGACCAATAAATGCGGCAACTCAATAACAGCGATCAAAAATAACCGAACCTTCCACCTGGGTGGAGTCATCGTAGACGGCCTGCAAATAGCCCCCTATTCGCCGGCCGTCTATACTAATTACTTCCAGATAACCGGACGTAGCCATTAAACGATTTGCTGTGGTGCCTTCCAGCTCAAAATACACATTGAGATCAGCCGGAATCTGAAAGTATCCGATGGAATTAGGCACGTTCATGGTCACATAGTTAAACGGGGAGAGAAAAATACTGCAGGGATCCTGCTCCTGCTGATCCAGTCCAAACAATTCGGTTTCAAAAGAATTGGTAAAACTGGCATACATCGATTTTGCATAGCGGTATTCCCACTGCTTTCCGCTTATTTTTCCGGCCAATAATGGCCCCAGCTGGTTTTTTGAGTCGTTATTACACGCTTGTGATAAGGAAATAACGGCCAGTACAACGCCTAACTTAAAATATCCTGTTAGTTTCATCGGCAATCGAATGCTATCTTTTTGATTTCTTCTACCCTTCCACCCACGGCACGTGTCTTTTCAATATATGAAACGTGTTTGTCCCTGTCAATGGCTAGTACCGTGTGACTGCACGTCCCATATCCTTCTGACTGAATGCATACGGATGATAAAACGCGCTCCCATTCGATGGGTACTCCTGTTTTTGGGAGCTCATGATCTGGGGCAGGTGTACGGTCTTCCAGCAAACAGATCAGGTCTTCCGGCTCAAACGGGTCGCGGATGCGTTGTTCAAAAGTTTGTTTCAAACGGGTCAGCTTAGGCCATGGCGTATCCAATAATGCATTACTCAATCCAAACACACCCTGGTGCAGCACATTGATTTTACCTTCATAATTACTGAAATGGAGCATGCTCATTTCAGCAATGTCCATAGTCAGCAGGTTAAATCCATTGTACAGCCTGCTCTCCTTTTTTATAGTCTCCATATAGGGTAAGGCTGCTCCTTCCTGCTGCAGGAAAGCCGTTACCAGTTCCCCTCTGGATCTGGCATCCGGATTTATATTTTTCGGATCCCGGTAATTGGTAACGGCGGCAAACTTTCCTTTTTGTGCCATTGCCATCCAGGTTCCGGCTGCTTTTAGATCCCGTCCTCCCCATATATCCGGATGCTCCCTCCATTGATGGAGCGACTGAGTTGGCCGGTCATAAAATTCATCCCGATTGGCTATCATCAGGAAAGGGTAGGTCGGGTGGACATTAAGGGCAAACGTGAGTAAACACATCGAGATTATTTGCATATTTGTTTTCAAACTTATGGAATCATAATGAACGAACCATGCAGGTACAGAATAAATAAAAACTACCTGATTTTTTCCCCTGCCAAATAACAGTATTAAACCGCATGCAAAAAGTATATCACTACCTGATCAACTATCAAAAAGAACATTTTGACCTGAAATTATATGTATCTGTTTTTTTGGTAATCATTTTTGGCCTGTGGTTCAACTACAGCCTTGATTTTGAAAATTCCTATATTGATACCATCAAATCCCTTCCCCTGAAATGGCTGAGTTTTCTGGCCTTTCAGGGCGTGCCTTATTTGGCGGTAGCCTTCCTATTGAGCTATTTTGGCAAAGTAAAAAAATGGTATCTCGACTATCGGTTTTGGTTGTTTTTCCTGCTTGGTTTTTCCATTCAGGCCATTGACCGGAGCTTTTATTTTGGAAATTTTCTCTATCCCTATTTCGATCCTGTTCCTGCGCGTTTTTTGGCCCGGATCATCAACTGGCAGTATACCTTGCTACAATTCATTGTTCCTTTTGTCCTCATCTACTATTTTTTTGAGAAAGACCGGGATTCCAATGTGTACGGACTTGCTATGCGACGCTTCGATGCCCGTCCCTATCTGTACCTATTATTGATTGCCTGTGTTTTTATTGTCATTGGTTCATTTTTCAATGACATTCAAGCCTATTATCCCCATTACCATGTCCGGGATGGCGAGCGTTTTGCCGCTTATTTTCATTTGCCAAACTGGCTTTCTGTCGTTCTTTTCGAGGGGTCTTATGGAGCCAATTTTATTTCGGTGGAGCTCTTTTTCAGGGGGTTTTTACTGTATTCAATGACACGCTTTTTTGGATCCTATGCCGTACTGCCGATGGTGGTCAGTTATTGTTTCCTGCATTTTGGCAAGCCACTCACCGAATCCATCAGTTCAGTTTTTGGAGGGTATGTTCTTGGCATTGTATCCCTGTACAATAAAAACATATGGGGGGGAGTTATGATTCATGTAGGTATCGCCTGGCTCATGGAGCTATTGGGATACCTACACAAATTGTAAAATCATACTATGCATTAATTAACGTAGCCGGAACTTCCGTTTTATAGATATTTTCCACACTTTCAATCAGTGAAGTCAACACATCGCCTTCGAGTATCATACCGTCCTGCGGGTTTTCAATATCATCCAATTCAATACCATTTTCTATTAAAACAGGCAATGAACGTAGCGCTATCCTTTGCCAGGCAAGGGGAGAAAATGTTGCATTGCTCCATTCTTTAAGCTGTGTTGCTTTAACTTTCATAAATCAATTAAATTCTAATCCCAATCAGGGTTATATCATCCACCTGCATGGTATCCCCACGCCATTCATTCCACTGATCCATTATTTTCGCTTTTTGCTCAGCCATTGGGTCAGCATGTAGTGCCTGCATCAATTCAAACAGTTGCTTTGAACCAAATTTTTTACCCATTTTATCACTGACCTGATCCTGGAGACCATCTGAAAATAAATAGACTTCCGTAATTCCTTCCAAATCAAACTGATGGCGTTCAAATGTCAGTTTCTCATCCCATACACTTCCTAATGACATTTTGGTACCGCGAATTCTATTCATTTCACCATCCTTGAAATAAATCAAATCCAGTTTTGCTCCTGAGAATTCCAGTTTTTTGTTTTTTCTGTCAATAACAATAATGGAGCCATCCATCGTTTCAGAAGTTTCTTTGTTATCTGCAGCCAACTTATCAAGAACTCCTTCATCCATCATACTCAGAATAGAGTCGGTATGGAATACACGTTTGTCATTGACGATTTGCTCCAGCTGGGATTCTCCAAAAATACTTAGAAGGGCTCCTGGTACTCCATGGCCCATACAGTCAATTACTGCCAGTAGCTGTAAGTCATTGCGGCTACTTTTTTCCTCTGAATACCAGTAAAAATCACCTCCCACATGGTTCATTGGATTGTAAATAACAAAATGGTCACTAAATGCATTGGTAAGCGTCTCCTCTTTTGGCAAAAGTGATTGCTGAATACGCTTCGCATACATTAGTCCACTCGTAAGGTGCTGGTTTACTTCTTCCAGCTCACTCGTTCGTTCCCTAACTTTTTCTTCCAACTCTTCATTGGCACGTGCAAGTTTATCGACCAACTGCGCTTTTTCCCGTTTTAGCTTATGACCTTCCAGTGCCTTGTCAAGTGTGAATTTCATTTCTCCCTGATCATACGGCTTGGTGATGTAACGATAAATGCCACACTTATTGATCGCCTGCACAATAGCTTCAATATCGGCAAAACCGGTTAGAATAATTCTGACAACGTCTGGAAATTCATCAATGGTACGTTCCAATAGTTCCGTACCGGTCATTTCAGGCATTTTCTGGTCGGAAATGATCAGGTGGATATCATTTGATCGAAGAACTTCAATCGCCTCAAATCCATTATCAACGGTATATACATTGTAAAATCGTTTAAAGCCCATTCGGAAAATCCGAAGGTTACTGGTCTCGTCATCAACGTATAAGATATTAAATTCCTTTTTCCCGGAAGGTGCCTGGTCGTTTGTTTCAAATATTTCTATTTCCTCTTGCATAAAAATTGATTATGAGTGTTTTGGAAGATGGATTACAAATTCTGTCCCTTTTCCTAATTCGCTATTTACATAAATTTGGCCTTTGTGTTTTTCAATGATCCCGTAAGAAATTGAAAGCCCCAGACCTGTCCCAATACCAACAGGTTTTGTTGTATAAAAAGGTTCAAATATTCTTTTCCTGACTTCTTCCGGCATTCCGGTTCCGTCATCTTTTATACGAATTATGATCTCGTCATCCCTGTTTTCTGTGTAGATCATAATGGATCCCTTTTGTTCTTCAGGAATAGCCTGTACTGCATTATTGAGCAGGTTCATGAATACCTGATTCAACTGACCAGGATAACAATTAATAGGATCCAGTTTTTCGTCATAATATTTCTTTACCTCCACTCTGTTTTTTGTCTTATTTGTCAGCAAGACAAGTGTAGCATCAAGGTTTTCGTTAATATTGGCTGGTTTTTGCTCTTCCTCATCCAGTCGGCTAAATATTCGCAAACCTTTTACAATCTCCATGGTACGAACTGCCCCTTTCTTTATATCAGAAACCAGTTCCAAAATATCTTCCGTTAGCTCTTCTACATCAAATTCTTCTTGCAATTCTTCGATCTCTGAAATGAATTTATCCTTATCCTTATCCTTTTTATAATCGTTCACTTTTTCAACAATAGTCACGAGTTCATCCAGTGTCATCTTTAACGTATCTATTCCGTTGTATACAAAGTTTATGGGATTATTGATTTCATGTGCAATACCGGCTGTTAACTGACCCAAGGATGCCATTTTTTCATTATTTACCAGCTGAGCCTGTGTATTTTGCAATTGCTTTTTGCTCTCCAATTCATGCTCAAATGCCTCTTTAAGCTGTTTCTCCGCCATCATAAGTTTTTCAGTCGCCTCAAGCTGATCTTCCGCTACCTGACGCATTTTATCTTCAGATTTTTTTGCGCGCTCAAGTGCTTTATTCACCTTTTCTGCAGCCAGCTTCTGTTCCGTAATATCCGCTGAAACCGCCAACAGACCGTTCTGTTTGCCCTCTTCGTCCATTAAAGGTATACATGTAGTTTCAAACATATACCCCCCAAAGCTTGCCTCGAAACGATGAAACATTCCTAACAAGCCTTCCTGTATTCCCTCTATTATTTCTGGCGAATCCTTATATACCTCCATAGCACTCGTACCTACAAACTCACCTGTCGAGTACCCTAACTTGGTTAATACACTTCCCTCAAAAAGTGTAATATTCGCCTCATTATCAGTTGTGAATATAATAAAAGGAGCATTTTCAAGTACAGCACGCAATTTAAACTCTTGTGCCTTTAATTCCTTTTGTGCATTAAAAAGGTGTTTATTTATAGCTTGTTGCTTTTGTGTAATAATCTTCAACTCTGCTTCTGACTTGGCATATCGCAGATTTTTGATTTTCATGCCTTTCTGAAGCAGGTACAATTTTTCGTTTACTTCCAATTGTTTTTCTGCATTCTTACGAACCTGTTCTTCCTGCCTTTTAACGCGCACCAGCGTTTTGTTCAATTCATCCTGAATGGCCTGTTGGCGATTGACTATCATGAGGGTAAGTCCAAAAATAATGGAACAAATCATCGCAATATTTATCACAAGAAAAAGAAGGGAGAAATCAGGCAGAAGGGGTGATTTCATCGAACTGATTTCTTCATCAAAAATGGCCGATCCAATCGACAAGGCCAGAAATAATACCAGCCAGATAAAACTTTCATTTGAGTTCTTAAATGTAAAAGAAGCATACAGAGCCAAAACTGACCATAACATAATCGCGCCGGATGGCCCATATCCCCCTAGCGTCCATTGAAAAATAAATGGTAACAACAAACTGATCAGGATTTGCACACTCCTTGCTATCCGTAACGTCTTGTGTTGACTGAATGCCAGCAGATTGATGATACTTACCAGGACATAACCATATGGCGAAAGTGATGCGACGACCAGACCATTGGTAAGCGTAATTGTACCCCAGGTCACCCCCCCAAAACTCATAAAAATAGCCAGGTACAGAAGAAAGTTTTTTTGATATTTTTCTTCCGAAGAGTCGGTTTCCCGGACACCTATAGATGATAGTTTGTTAATAAATGAACTCATTGTATATTTAAGTTGGCGAGATTCAAGATGGATTAATATTCTTTATAATTAAAATGCATATCAAGTAATTCACTAAAATCCTGTCCGCTCTCCAGCATATCTTCGTCATTTGAATCATAATTCCAGTTAATTGTCAGTTCGACACCTTCATTGCTGACGGTTTTTAACCGACTGAACATGTCATACAAACATTTTGAAGAACTGGTATTAAAATGAACCAAAGACATTTCCACTACCAATGACTTTGTTTTAAAATCAGGCGTATTTAAAGCACTTATAATTGGCTCATAAAAGTCAGGCCCATTTTCAGGGTTTGATACTCCTTTTAATTCTAAAAGCCCTTTATCCAGATCAAGTTTTACTTCAGGCGTTGTAGCAGTCATTTTCAAATTAAGGCTCATAATTATTTGTTTGGTTTTTAACAAGTGCAAATAACATCAATTAATACAACTCGAGTCCTTACTCCCTGTTTCATCAGGAATATTTCAGGTTAGATAAGCCAATATCTATCGTATTCATTTAACCATCTGAAAAGTAAATAGTTAATATTGTGTAGTTAATTTAATTAAACTACAACTCATAATTGGTTCATTATGGATCAAATATAAATACAACCATACAATAAAAAGGCCTCCGTATCCATATTGTTCAGCCTTTTCCAAACTATCCTATCCTAATCAAAACCAAACCTAAATCGGGAATGTACTTTAAAGCTTATATTCAATAAAGTTAAAATGCATGTCTAATAGCTCACTGAAATCCTGACCACATTCAAGCATGTCTTCATCATCCTGCTCATAATGCCAGTTAACTTCCACTTCATTTCCCTCATTATTGATTGATTTTAACTTCTGAAACAACGTGAAAATACTCTTCGAGGAACTGGTGTTGAAATGAATAAAGGAAACGTCAACCTGAAATTTTCCGGAATTGGCTTTAATATTCAGTGCATCTATGATTTTATCATAAAAATCAAGGTTGTTTTCAGGGCTCGAAACACCTTTAAGCTTTAAAAATTTTTGCGTTAGGTCCAGTGTGACCTCTGGTGTGTTTTTTGTGGCAGGTAAATATATGTCCATAGTAAGGTAAGTTTAACAAGCAACAAATAAAGTGCAATGTGCATTCAACCCCTTCACAATAGTCGTGAAACTGGGAATTTTAAGTCAAATAGGAAAATTAATGGCCGAGTGAGAATCATCGGTTGCCAGTTCTTTTCCACAGCGAAGTATGACACGGCTTTTCCTTTATCTTTGTGCCATGGATACGGTTATGATTTTACCTTTTTTATTGGGCGGCCTTTCCGGTACGTTAATCGGTTTTCTTGTGAAATCCCTTCTCTCAAAGAAAACTTCAGACAGTGCGGCTTTTGACCGGGTAAAACAGGAGCTTGAACTGGAAAAAGAACGGGCGTCCAGGTATATAAATGAGCTCTCCCAACGCACGCAGGAATTAAAACTCGAACGTGAACATCTCTTGTCCATTAGTAATGAAAAAGCCTCCCTGTCAGCCAATTACAAAAATTTGCAGGAACGGTTTTTGGAGCAGAAAAAAGAAATGTCCGATCTTCAAAAACAGTTCACGGACCAGTTCAAAAACCTGGCAAATGACATTTTTGAGGAAAAAAACAGACAAAACAAAACCAATATGGGCGAGCTGATCAACCCCTTGAAA
Organism: Cyclobacteriaceae bacterium; assembly: GCA_029880385.1. Classification (GTDB taxonomy): domain Bacteria; phylum Bacteroidota; class Bacteroidia; order Cytophagales; family Cyclobacteriaceae; genus JAOUOM01. The sequence continues at coordinate 8,357 of JAOUOM010000051.1, forward strand.
GAAAAAATAGAAAAATTCGAGAAAAGGGTAGAAGAATCAAGCAAAGAAAGCCTGAACTGGAACAGTCGACTAAGCGAGCAGGTAAAAAGCCTTAAAGAACTCAATCAGGTCATTACCCGGGAAGCAGAAAACCTCACCAAAGCACTCAAAGGTGATACCAAGTCCCAGGGCAACTGGGGCGAAATGCAACTCGAATCCATCCTGTCCAAAGCAGGTCTGGAACGTGACATCCACTACTTTA
>JAOUOM010000607.1 GCA_029880385.1 Cyclobacteriaceae bacterium
CGACATGGACTTATTATCTGCAAAGCGAATTACCGGCACAACCAAACCGTCGGGTATGGCCACGGCCACGCCAATGTGGATGTGATCATGTTTGACCATTTTATCACCCATCCAGCTGACGTTTATATCCGGGTTTTGGCGAAGTGAGGCGGCCACTGCCTTGATCACCATGTCATTAAAGGAAATTTTGACAGGCGCGATTTCATTCATGCTGTTACGGGCTTCGATGGCTTTTCCCATGTTGATTTCCATCGTGATATAGAAATGGGGTGCCGTAAACTTGCTTTCTGATAAACGCTTGGCAATCACTTTGCGCATTTGCGAAAGCGGGATATCGGTTGATTTTTCCTGACCAACCACACTTGGCATGACGAATGCCGGCTGACTGGCCTGTGCAGCGACGGGTGCAGTTGTTGCCGATGGCGTGAAATTTTCAACGTCTTTTTTGATAATCCGTCCGCCTTCACCACTACCGTTTACTGCGGTAATGTCTATGCCTTTATCAGCAGCCATTTTTCGGGCGAGGGGGGAGGCTTTGATTCGCTCATTGGACTGGCTTGTGGCAGGTGCGGATGCTGCCTGGGCGGGTGCACTGCTTGCAGGTGCGGCAGGTGCCGGTGCTGTCTGAGGTGATGTACCCACTTGTGTTTCGGCTTTAAGCAGCGTCTGGATATCGGCTCCTTTTTCACCAATAATGGCGATGATGGCATCTACGGCTACCGAATTTCCCGCTTCCACAGCCGTATACAATAGTTCGCCATCTTCATAGGACTCAAGTTCCATGGTGGCTTTGTCCGTTTCTACTTCGGCCAGGATATCGCCGGATGAAACTTTGTCGCCCACTTTCTTTTGCCAGCTAGCAATGACACCATCGGTCATGGTGTCGCTCATTTTCGGCATTCGGATCACGGTAGCCTTGATCCCGGAGGTATCGATTGCTGCAGCAGGTGCCGCAGGAGTTTCAGGTGCAGGGGTTTGGGGGGCAGCACTGTTTCCGTTGCTTAAATCCTGAAGCAGGGTCTGAATATTTTCGCCTTTTTCACCGATAATGGCAATCACACCATCTACGGGAACGGATTCTTTTTCATTTACACCAATGTGCAGCAATACACCATCCTGATAGGACTCAAGTTCCATGGTTGCTTTGTCCGTTTCAACTTCGGCCAGGATATCCCCTGAATTGACATGATCTCCCACTTTTTTCATCCACGCTGCGATCACGCCTTCTTCCATGGTATCGCTCATCTTGGGCATTCTTATTACTTCCGCCATTTTATCTGTTTAAATCCTAATTTTGAAGAAACAGCCCAAAGTTAACCCAACCTCATTTTTTACCAATAGACAGTGGCGTATTAATTTCCAAAAGATGTTTTGAAGCATCGGGTAACTTCCCGGGAATGTCTATCTTGGCGGCATGTCAAAATTATTCTCTACGGACTATAAATCGCCGGGTTGGCTGTTCAACGGGCATTTACAGACGGTGATCCCTGCCATGATGCGATCAGCACCATTAAAAAAACCGTATACACGTATTCGCATAGCAACTCCCGACGATGATTTCCTTGACCTGGATACCCTTGTCACGGGCAGTCGGTCGGTCGTGGTGCTTTCTCATGGATTGGAGGGCAATTCATCACGGGCTTATATGACGGGCATGGCCAATGCCATGGTGGCGGGGGGTCATGATGTGGTGGCATGGAATTTCAGAGGGTGTTCGGGTGAAATGAACCGTCAGCCTGTATTGTACCATAGTGGGGCTACGCATGATTTGCAGACGGTGATCGATCACATAGGGGAAAGGTACGACGAGATCTACCTGGTAGGTTTTAGCCTGGGGGGAAATCTGACGCTCAAATACCTGGGAGAAACAGCGCGAAGTTTTCGGATAAAAAAGGCCGTTGTTTTTTCTGTCCCGCTCGATTTGAAGGCCGGTGCGGAACATTTGGCCCGTCCATCCAATTATTTGTACCAACGCCGTTTTTTACGATCCCTTGACCAAAAGATCAGGGCCAAGCAAAAGCAGTTTCCCGGGTTGTTGCAGAATCCAACTGACGTTGCCACTATTTTTGATTTTGATGACCGCTATACAGCACCGCTTCATGGGTTTGGCGGAGCCGTGGACTATTATGCCAGGT
>JAOUOM010000608.1 GCA_029880385.1 Cyclobacteriaceae bacterium
CATCAAGGTTGGCTATAAAATCGGCAGAGGTAATCTTTGTTCCTTCTCTTCTCAAATATTCATGCATCATATCTACAACATTTAGTAGGTTTATCTCTTGCTCGTTCATAACGGTATAGAGGTCAAACAGGTCCCTGCCTTTGCGGCGTTGGTACAAAGCCCGTAATTTGGTAGCAAGCATTTCTTCCAAGAAAAAGGTTGGTATTTGTGTCGAACCTTTAAACCACCCTGAATTTACTGCATAATTGATATAATGGTGTCCCAATAAGGTGAAATGTTCCCGGGCATTAATCTCCACTTTTAGTTTACGAATTACCTTTGGTACAGCTTCCGACTCATAGCGGAAAACCATCGTACTGGTAACTTTACTTCTTTGCACATTTACTTTTTCGAAATCCGTCAAAATTGCCCTTAACCTGTCCAGGATTTCACCTATTGGGCCTCCTTCTACCTGGACCAAATCAATATCTTCGGAATAACGTGCCGGCGCTGCTTCAGAAACAGTTTATGTAAGGCTGTTCCCCCCCGGAATACCAGTTTATTTTTAAGAACCGGATCTGAAAAAATCTGGACAATAGTTTTGGAAATGATCAAATCCTGTTCTATCTGATAGTTGTCTTGCCAGGGAGCTTTGGAACTCCATTCGACTATATAATTTTTTGGTACCATCAGTCAATTTCAATCAAACTGTTTTCAATTACCTGCCAACGCTCATCACATGTCAAACCTTTGCGCTTTGCCGTAGTCATCAATGGGATCCTGTAAAACTTTAGGTCTGCTTTTTTACAAACACCCTCGATGGTGTCGGCCAGTTCGTCTAGGTGAAGTATCTTATCAACTATGTATCCAAACCGTTGTAACGTGGCTATTTTCGTGAAAGTGACCAGTTCCTCGTTTATATTCTCAGGTCTGATATTTTCACACAGTTCTTTTAAAACAGTGGCAGCCCTGCTTAATCCGCCAATATGTTTTGAGAAATTGATCAAATCAATGGCAGTCAGTTCCGGTGACGATACCTGTATGTAACCACTTTCAGTTTTCTTTCGGGTCAGCAGGTGTTGGGGCGCTTCCTTTATTGATAAGTATTTTATTTTTGTTCCCTTTTTTAGACTGGGGCGGAGCGAAGGAAAGGTAGTATTGACAAAGAATACCTGTGGAGCCTGGTGTGCCGCCCCGTATAATGAGGCCGCACTAAGCAGGCTCACATAATATGGCCGCTTGAGAAACCTCATCAGATTGTCGACATAAAGAAGCGGGGGTACAATACCTTTGGCGGCATATTCATAGGACACTATTACGTAAAATCCTTTGTGTACCGATACAATTCTATTTTTTGCCGACAACCGGTTTAAGGCCCTCTTTACCGCTATTTCTGAAAGTCCGGGAAATGCTTTCCTGATTTCCCGGACAGAGAAGGTGTTCTTGCCTTGTGTCAGCAACTCATATACCCAGTTTCCAATGTTACTTTTAGCTTTTGTATTAAACATGTCCTATGTAAATATTGCGAAAAGTACCTATAATTGTCGTCTTTCGCAAAATTATGTATAATAAAAAGTACGTTACTGTGACCAACAAGCTCTTTCATTGCTAACTCCACGATAATTCTATAAAAAGGGTCTCTTATAAGGGACAAACGGCCCCTACTATCTTTTTTTCCACAAGTCAGGGTTCCGGTGGGTACTGAGTACTGCAGAAATGATAATCTTTTTGTTTTCCTCGTCTATGGTAAAATGGATCATGTACGGGAAAACATCCATGACGGCCGTTCGAGTATCATCATAGCGGATGGCTACCGCTGTTGGATTTTGACAAATAAATTTTACCTTTTCCCGAACATGGTGCGTGAAGCGTTTACCAAGTCCCTGGCTACGTTCATTGTACCACCTGGCGGCCTCCTTAATGTCCTGTTTGGCTAGAGGCAGGATAATGGATTGATACATCAGAGCTCATTTTCAATATCGTTGATGGCCGTATCGAAATCCATGGCCTGGTCGGTCCCGTTTTTATAGAGTTCCATTCGTTTACGAACAATTTCCCTGTGCCAATCCGGAATGTCAGTATTTGCCTGGTCTATGTCCCCAAGTTTAGACTTTAAGTTGTTCCACTCCTGAATAGGTATAAAG
>JAOUOM010000609.1 GCA_029880385.1 Cyclobacteriaceae bacterium
AACTGCAATACCGGCACATAAATGACCAACAGGGCCAATACCACAAATAAGCTGGTGGGGCGGGCAATGGGTATCAGGTATCCTTCGGCCAATGTTTCGTACCCGGCCTTTTTGACTACACTCAAAAAAAGCCGGTTAAACAAGAAACTAAAGACCTTGTGAACCAGTGCACTCAAAAAAGCAAGGAAAAGGATGCCGATGTATTGGTACATATGTAGCCCCATCACTTCGCGTGTACCCAGCCGTGGGAGCAAATCAAGCAATTTGTCGGTACCCAGCCGGAAAAGTGTTTGGTGTGCCTTTTCGATCGCTTTGACCGATTCAAGGGGGTACACCCATTTATTTCCTGATTTTTCGAGATAAATAGAGGGGAAATCGGAAGTGAGCACAAATCGCTTCTTTTCCAGGGACGCATCGATGTAATCAACCTCCCGGGGCAAAAGCTCCATATCGACAAAAATACCACTGCCATCGAGCAACTGCTTTAGTTGGATGGCCGCCTGCAACGCGCGCTCCTGCGACACGTTTTGTCCCCGGAAAGGACTAGCTGCCAGTCTTTCATCATAATGTTCTGCCTGCAGGTAGTACAGATGGGTGTAGATGGAATGATAGGGGCTTGCGAGTTTATTCGTGACCGGATCCTGCGTGCTACCTTGAAAAAAAGAAACTACAAAAAAGAAAAACAGCAAATTTCGACTCATTTCAATAACCTTTTGACTCAGGCAAAGTTAATTCTAATTTGCATTTATAGATTTGCGTTCCTTTTTACTGATTGTTTCCAAGATATGAATAACCCATTTTTATCCCCTTTTCATACACCGTTCGATGTACCCCCCTTCACCCAAATCGAAACGATCCATTACTTGCCGGCGTTAAAGGAAGCGATCGGAAAAGCCCATGCCGAGATTGCCAAAATCACCGGAAACCATGAGCCCCCTACCTTCGAAAACACAATCGAAACGCTAGAGGAATGTGGCGAAGCGGTCGGACGCATCGCATCCGTCTTGTTCAACCTGAACTCTGCCGAAACCAACGATGCCCTGCAACAGGTGGCACAGGAAGCCTCACCGCTCCTCACGCAGTTTGACAATGATATCAAGCAAAACAAGCGATTGTTTGAGCGTGTGAGCTTTGTCCACATGCAATTGGATTTTCTTTCCTTGACGACTGAGCAAAAAACCTTACTCGAAAAAACCTACAAAAGCTTTGTTCGAAGCGGCGCAGGGCTGAGCGAGGAAGCAAAAAAGCGATACAGTGAAATTGATACCGAATTGGCACGCCTCACCCTCACATTTGGTGAAAATGTACTGGCCGAAACCAACCACTTTGAATTGGTAATTGAGGACAAAGCACAGCTCTCAGGTCTGCCGGAAGATGTGGTACGCCGGGCATCGGAGCTGGCGACCGAAAAAGGAAAAGAAGGTAGCTGGGTCTTTACCCTGCAGGCACCCAGCTATGTCCCGTTTATGGAATATGCCGACAATAGGGCGTTGCGTGAACAAATGTTCAAGGCCTATATGACCAAAGCCTTTAAAGGCGACAAATACGACAACCAGCAACTGGCAAAGGATATTGCGGCCCTTCGCGCCGAAAAAGCCGCCCTCCTGGGCTATGAGTCCTATGCCGCTTTTATCCTGGAAGAAAGGATGGCACTCTCGCCCGCCAATGTGGAGAATTTCCTGCTGGACCTGTTGGAAAAAGCCCGGCCAAAGGCAGTAGAAGAAGTGGAAGAAATAAAAGAATTTATGCGTTCGCTCGGGGCAACGCATGCATTGGAACGATGGGACTGGAGCTATTATTCAGAAAAACTGCGCAAAAAGAAATTTGACCTTGACGATGAGTTGATAAAACCATATTTTCAACTCGAAAATGTAATAGAAGGAGTATTTGCCACAGCCGGCAGACTATACGGGATCACCTTTGTGCCCAATGACCAAATCCCTGTTTATCATCCGGATGTGGCGGCGTATGAAGTAAAAAATGAGGCTGGGGAAACCATCGCTTTGTTTCTGACCGACTTTTTTCCACGAAAAGGAAAACGCCCCGGAGCCTGGATGACCGCCTACCGCGATCAAAAAAAGATAAAAGGTGTGCATCAGGTGCCGATTATCAGCATCGTT
>JAOUOM010000610.1 GCA_029880385.1 Cyclobacteriaceae bacterium
GGCCTTGTCAGGGATGCCACAGGGCACAATATTGGAAAAGTAGTCAAGGTCTACGTTTACATTAAAGGCAAATCCATGCATGGTGACCCATCGGCTGGATTTGACGCCCAAAGCGCAGATTTTTCGTGCGCGGAATTTGTCTGAAGGATCGATCCATACACCGGTTAGCCCGTCGATGCGCCCAGCCTGGATTTCATAGTCGGCCAGTGTCAGGATCACGGCTTCCTCCAGATAGCGGAGGTATTTGTGTATGTCCGTAAAAAAATTGTCAAGATCCAGGATCGGGTACCCCACGATCTGGCCGGGTCCATGGTACGTAATATCGCCCCCCCGGTTGATTTTGTAGTAGGTTGCTTTTTTGTCACCCAGTTGTTGTGCGTTTAGGAGCAGATGGTTTTCCTCTCCGCTTTTCCCCAGGGTGTACACATGGGGATGGTACACAAAGATCAGGTAGTTTGGGGTTGGTTCCTGTTCGGTATCGGGTCGTTTACGATTTGCAATTTTTATCGCGACCGTATCATGAAACAAGCCCTCCTGATAATCCCAGGTTTCCTTGTAGTCTTTCAGTCCGAGGTGGACAAATCGGGTCTTTTTGTTTTGCATCATCCTTCGATATAGGATTCCAACACGATGGCAGGACCGGATGTTTCGAGGGTAAAATGTTTAATGGATGCGGGTACCAGGGCCACTTCTCCTTTTTTAATCGGTACCTCACCATTGCCTGTCGAAATCCGGACCGTGCCTTGCAGGCAAATGTAAATCTTAAAACTGTCCAGATCAGCCCTGTCCGCTACAAACGTTCGGTCAAACCAGAGTTTATTGGTCGTGAAATAGGTACAGTTCACCAACGGCACTCGTTCGTTCAATTGGTCGGAATAGGGTGTTTTGTACTGGTCATACTGGTTGTAATCGATGGCATCCAGTGCTTCTTCGGTATGCAGCTCGCGGCTATTGCCCTGTTCATCTTTTCGGTCAAAATCGTAGATGCGATAGGTAATATCGGATGTCTGTTGTATCTCGGCTATCAGCAGTCCTTTGCCAATGGTATGTACCCGGCCTGCAGGCAGGAAAAACACGTCGTGGGCCGATACCTGCTCCCTGTTTAGGAGTTCGGTCAGCCGTCCGGTGTTGAAATAATCCAGGTATTTGGTACGGTCAAGCGGTTGGTTAAACCCACTGATCAGGGTAGCACCCTCATCCGCCTGCATCACATACCACATTTCGGTTTTGCCAAAGCTGTTATGCCGGCTTTTGGCCAGGGTGTCATCCGGGTGTACCTGGATGGACAGATCCTGATTGGCATCGATAAATTTGATGAGAAGTGGAAAATCATCCCCAAAACGGGCATGGATTTTTTCTCCTAGCAGCTGTGCCCCATAACGACCAATCAGGCTTTTGAGGTCATGTCCCTGTAGCGGGCCGTCAGCTACTTTGGATATATTGCCATCCACTCCGGAAATTTCCCAGGTTTCTCCACAGTTTGGCAGGGAGCCCGTGTCTTTTCCCAATTCGGTTTTTATTTTTTGACCGCCCCAGATCTTATCTTTATAAATGGGCAAAAAGGTAAGCGGATAGAGTTCACTCATAAAAAAGGCATGCATTTATGGATCACAAAACTAAAGGAAAATACGGGGAAGCACAGGCTGCCGATTTTCTTATCGGGCAGGGTTTTGAAATACTCGAAAGCAATTACCGCTATGGTCGGGGCGAAATTGACCTGATTGCACTCCTTCAGAATGTCCTGCTGGTGTTTGTGGAAGTGAAAATCCGCAAAAACGAAGTATTTGGCCAGCCGGAATCCTTTGTGACAGATGCCCAGCAGGAACGCATCATGCAGGTGGCCGAGCATTACATGGAAGCGATTCATTGGCAGGGAGATATCCGTTTTGATGTGATTGCGATCAATGAGTCTTCCGGTGAACTCTTACATATCCGGGACGGGTTTGGGTATTGACCAATGGAGCCGGAAAACCACCTGCCGGCAACCACCCCCCGCTGTTATTATTCCGTATATTTACTGTTTACGCTGAGTTTATGGAACATGACTATGATTTTATCATTATCGGGAGTGGTTTCGGGGGATCGGTAAGTGCCTTACGATTGTCAGAAAAAGGT
>JAOUOM010000611.1 GCA_029880385.1 Cyclobacteriaceae bacterium
TGAACGAATCGTGAAGCTATCTATGGGTTTTGGGGTGAGTGGAATGTGGATAATGGTCCCTACCTCGGCGTAGCTTATAAAAAAGGAAGCACTAGGCATAGCATTCGCTATGCCTTTGTGTTTTCATTGCTTTTGAAGCAAGAGATAAAATAAAAATAGAAGAAGAAGCGTCATTTGAAAGCGTAGTGAAAACTACGCTTAGATTTTTTATACGATAATGCATTATTTGCTTTCATGCAAGGGAATAATAGTCGTACGAAAGCGTAGTAGACACTACGCTTAGTTTTCGGGAAACTAAAATTATCCTTTTAGGGAATGTAAAGGGTGATTTTATGGTAAATCTTTCAAGCGAAAAATCTTTTCCACAGCTACCCTAACTCAGCGTAGCATATAAAAAAAAGCACCAGGTATCGCATTCGTTATGTCTGGCCGGGGGCGCCCAGCCGGGGGCACCCAGCCGGGGTTAATTGCTTCTCCCTAAACCTGCGCTTTGGTCTTTTTATTTTGCAGATGCACATACACTACATGCGTGATGTTGCCCAGCAAAAAGACAAGCGCAAGCAAAGGTATCAGATGGTGCACCAAAGGAAACAGGGTGGCCACACTAAAAACCGGTACGCTGACCAGCATGGTCTTGTCATCTTCTGTGAAAAAGTCTTTGCTTAAAAGTTCCCTGCCCCGGTGGTCATACGCAACCGACAGCCCGTTTGAAGTTGCCTTGACGATTGAACAACCGTTTTCAATCGCCCGAAACCGGGTCATATAACTGTGATATGGCGCAATATTGGCCCAATCGCCGGTAGGTACGAGCAAAAGTCCAACTTCGTTTTTCCCGACCTGACTGATAAGCACCGGAAAATCGGCATCGTAACACACGGAAGGCGATATACTCCCAAAGGCGGTTTGGACAACCGGAATGATCCCGTTTCCGGGAACGGAAGCTTCCACATAGGGAATAGGTTTATTTTTAAAAAATGTGTTCAAAATCTCCCCTTCCGGGCCGATAGTTAGCACTTTATTTTCAAAAGCCGGATCGCCCGGCTTCACTTCACCTCCTGAAAATGAAGCCAGCGCCATAACGAGGTATACTTTATTCCTTTTGGCAAAATCCTTGCCCTGGCTTATCAGCAGGTCTTCTTCTTTGATAAAGGTACGACCCAGGCCCTCCGACCACAGTATAATCTCCGCTCCTGCATCAACCAGGCCTTGAGAAAGCTCAAACACATCTGTATTGGACTGCTCAATCGCACTTCTCACTGGCTCGAATTTTTCATTTTTGTAATCTGAAAGAAATGTCTGAAAAGATTTCCCTGCTTTAGCCAGTTCCGGCGATGACAGGTCCACATCCGGCGGTATTTTGATCCGCTCTCCTTCCTGTACAAAATGCACCACTTCATAGATGTCCGATGCGTCTTTGGTGACCGTGCCCACCTTGACAAACTGGTCTTCGCCGGGCCCTTTTTCAAGGCCAAGCTTTAATCCTCCGTAGAAATTGCAGGCAAGAAAAATTACTAAATATAAGATTACCGGGACTTTAATATTTTCCTTATTGGGCCACCGGTCCAGAACCAGCAACATCATCGGAGCAAGCCAGGTCATTATGAATGTGATACCCAACAGCCCAAAAACATCGGCAATCTGAATAAAAGGCAGGTATGCGTACTGCGTATTGGCCATGGAAGCCCATACCCCCGAAGGCGACTGGGCATTAATAAATTCTACCAGGAGATATGACGATGGAAATACCAAAGTTGACAAGACATTACCCTTGTTGAGCCACTTGTCGGCCAGATAGGGCAACATGCCCACCAGCACCCCCATGGCAAGTACCATAATCATAATTGGGAATGGAAAGGGAATTACTCCGGTATTGGCAATATAGGCTCCTGTAAGGGTGGGGATGAAAACCCACAATATACCAAATCCCCATTTATTGTTTCGCATAAGCCACATTAAAAAAACGGGGGCCAGCCAGGATGCCGGAGCAAAAGTCCATTTAGGTGATTGTAACATCACAAATAGCAAGGCAAAGGTTGCCATGATCATGTTTTTTTGCCACTTTTTCATACATTCATTGCTTTTATCATTCGGTACACTAATACATGTTGAAAGC
>JAOUOM010000052.1 GCA_029880385.1 Cyclobacteriaceae bacterium
AGTCTCACATGCCGACATCACGACCAGGTCGGTATTATCAAAATTCAGGTTCATGGCTTCATAGGCTGTCAAAATACCATCTTCCTCACCGGGTATGTCTTCTTCCCGGATCGTATTTTCAGCACCTGCCAGCAATAAGCCCGAGCGCATGAGTGGATTAAATCGCTGGCTTCGGCTAGACAACCCTTCATTTTCGTCATCAGACATTTCGATATCTTCCAGAAAGAATCCGTGGGTGGCCACGTGGAAGATCTTGGGGCCTTGTAGCTTTTTAATGTTGGCTTCCGATGCTTCGGCTTCATAATAGGCAGTGTGCGTCCATGCATTTTGATTCATGAGGGATGATATGTTTTTTAATTCGGCCAACGTACCGGGGAGTTCGGCTACTTTGTCTCCAAAACTATAGCGCATGCCCTCCTCATCTACCAGGGCGACATCACCTTCTGTCGCTATTTGGGTCAGGTTGTATGTAGGGAAACCAAAAAGTTCGGCAGTAAGTTTTGGGTTTACATTTGCCGGGCCTTCGGCCAATTCGCGTGTGTTAGAAAGAAGCCGTATGTCATATTTACTGATCAGGTACTCGTTTGATTGCGGGTCAAGCAGGGTGGAAATATTGACCTTGTTGAAAATGCCATCGGCCGACAGATAGACGGTGCGGACAGACGATGACAGGGCCTGGTCGATGGGAGCCCAAAAAAGCCCGAAGGTTTTTTTGTCTTTGATCTTATACAGTATGGAGTTTTTGTACGTCCTGAACCCCTTGTCTTCCAGTTCATCCCCGTTGGAAAACAATATCAGGTTAGGAATCGACTCGGGTTGGTTTTCCAGCAAAAGTGCGGCATAAAGGATCGAATCGTTTTTCAGATTTTTCCGAATCCGGATTATTTCTACTGCTGCTTCAGTGGGCTTCAGGGCTGCTTTTACTTCCTGCCACGAGATTTCTTCTTTTTCATACTGGCCGGCAAACAGGCTTGATTTGAGTGAAAGTTGTTTTTCCATGTCATTGGCTTTTGCCTCCATGGCAGGAAGATCAATGTTGTTGGTGAGGATTTCGTCGCGGGAAAGCGAATAGGATTTGACAATATCTTCTTTTAATCTGATCCAGTCCTGAAAGAGCCGGATCAGACCTGTATCCCCGCTGGAGAGAATCCGGTTTCGAACTTTGTTTGAGGCATTTAGGAGTAAGGCTTTGGTAGACAACTGTAAATCAAAGAGCTGGCCCAACATCTGTTGACGATCTGTGGCGGTGCCTTGTTCCCGTATCACATATTCGATGGCAAAATCCATATACGCATCAAAAACAGGTTTTATTTTTCCGTAAAAGGCACTTTTCTCACTTTCACTCAAGGCAGGAAAATAATTTCGGATGTGCTGGAGGTAGCTGTCAATTACCGATGAATAATGTTCTTTTGCGCGTTCATATTCCCCTGTTTTCTGGTAGATGGATGCCAGACCATATCGGGAGTAGGTATAGTCGGGGTGGTTTGTGCCCAGCATTTCCTTTCGAATGGAAACTACCTCCAGGTAATGTGCTTTTGCCTGCTCCAGTTCATCCAATGCCTGTTCCAAAACAGCGAGGTTATATAATGTGAGTGCATAGGAAGGGTGTTTTTTTCCAAAAATGCGCTGGTATATTCCCAGGGACTTTTCGTACAAGGCTTTGGACTGGCTGTAATCTTCGGTCTGTTCATACAGGGCGGCCAGATTGTTAAGGGTTTTGGAATAAAGGGGATGATCCGTGCCTAATAGTTTCTCATCTATTTCCAGTACTTGCCGGAGCAGGTCTTTTGCCTTGTCCGGATCATTGTCCATCTGGTGGAGCGTTGCCAGGTTGACCAGGGCCGTTGCGTAATCAGGGGAGGATTTTCCCACCCGATCTTCATAGACTTTTAAGGCCTCTTCCAGCAAGGGACGCGCAGCTTGTGTATTGCCCATTTTTTGGTACAAAAGAGCGAGGTTGCTCGCAGTGGAGGCATAGCGGATATGCTGGCGTCCCGGATTGATTACATAAATTGCCAGGGCCTTTTTAAAAAATTCTTCGGCAACTGCATAGGCTGCAACTTGTTTTTTGACACTCCCAAGGTTGCTATAGGTATAGGCCAGGGAGGGATCGTTGGCAGCCAGGTACGATTCTTTGGTTGCCTGTACTTCCTCCAAAATTTCGATAGCAGCCCCATACCGACCAGTACTGGCATATAATAGTGCCAGGTTTTCGTAAGTGGTCAGGTAGTCAGGATTTTCCTTTCCATAGACTTCTTTTTTGATGGAAACGGCTTGTGTGAGGTAATGTTCAGAAGAAAAGTAATCACCCGTCAATTGCAGCAGGGAAGAATAATTGGCTGCAACGGTGGCATATTCCACATGTTTTCGGCCAAATGTATTTTCGACAGTCGTCAAACAGGAAAGGTATAATTCAGCGGCCAGGCCATACATGCCAAGATCTGTATAAATACCTGCCAGGGTGTTTTTGGTGATGGTCACTTGTCCGCTTTCCTCACCATAGCTTGCACGTGCCATTTCCAATGCCCGGGTACCTTCGGTTCTTGCTTTCTGGTAACGACCCTGACGGGCCAGAATCTTTGCCTTTTGGTTATAAAGCCCATACTGCGGGGACGTAAGTTTCTCCGATTCGCTCACTGTCAGGGCAGTTTCGATTGCTGAAAGAGATTCGTTGAGGTAGCCGAGTGTCATATCCGCTTCGCTCTTTCGCTGCAAAGCAAGTAGGTAGGTCAGGTCTTTTGCCAGGGCATCATTTTGTTTGTACATGTTCGATATCCCTTGGAGCAGCTCTGCCGCCTGTTCCCATTCTCCGGCTATCATCAGCAAACCGGCATAGTTGGTGGCTGTCAATACGTAGGCACCTGGGCCGGAATCCGCATCTTTTTTTCGCTTGTCCATCAACTGTCTCCCTAGCTCCATTGCCTCCGAAAACCTGCCCGTTTTCTGAAAATCCAATGCCAGATTGTTTTGAGCAATGTTGTATTCCGGACTTTCAGATTGGCCCATTTGTTCCAATTCTCCTATAGCCGACCGGTATTTTCCGATTGCTTCCGAAAAACGTCCCAGATTGTCAAGGGCATCTCCTGATTTGATTAAAATTCCTGCATAGGCGATACCATCCCCTTCATCGTATAGTATTTGTTCGAGGATGAGAAAGCCATCGAGTGCCAACGCAAATTTTCCCTGATTGGCACAAAGCGATGCATATGTATAGCGGATATTTACATAATCAAAAGGCAATTCCTCCAGTTGTTCCAGCATTGCGACAGATTCGCTAAAAAATTTTTCGGCCTCCTCGTCCCGTTTGAGATGGTACAGGGCTATGGCGTAGTTTCCTTTGATGATGGCGATTTGTTCATCCGATTCATCCGCATCGTGCTGGCTTATTTCCAAAGCAGTAGCAAACAGGGGGGCGGCTGCACCATATTCACTGCGCGCATTGCGGATCAGTCCGAGGTTGTTGAGGGCATCGGGTAACAGGTTTTCATATTCAATTCCCAATGAATCGATCGTCCGGACTTCTTCCTGACTGTAGGCTACTGCAGCATCCATATCTCCCGAATCAAAGCAAATCAGCGACAGTTGCCGGAGAATGGATGCTGTATTTTTATGGGGTTCGGACACCTCGGCACGAAACATCGAAAGGGAAGTCTCTGCGTAGGCACGGGCTTCTTTATAGTGTTGTTTTTGATAATGGTCCAGGGATTGTTGATAGTTGGTAAGCCACTCCTGTCCATGGAGCGAAGAAATGACGAACAACACAATGATGACAGTGTTAGTAATTCTCACAACGTCTAAAGTCTAGGATGATTAAAACTGAAAGGTAACAAATATTCCAGAGGCGGAAAATATCAAGAAGAGGATAGCGGGGTAAATTGTATAAAAGACCAATCAATTTACCAACAAAAAACAGTATGCATGCATACTATATTCCGGTGATTCATTAACTTCGGGACATAAAAAAACCCAGGCAAATCTGCCCGGGTTTAGGTGGTGCTGAGTGGATTCGAACCACCGACTCACGGATTTTCAGTCCGATGCTCTACCAACTGAGCTACAGCACCCTGAAAAAGTGGATGCAAAAGTAGAAAAATATAATTTCGATGCAAAACTATTTAAAGGAATAATACAAACTAACCCATATTTGTGAATGGCCATACTATCGCAGCTTGCATTTATAAGCATCGTTGGACTATTTAGTTACCTGATAGTCAAACGAATACAGAAAATCAGGAGCAATATCCGTTTTGGGCGAAAAAATGAAATATTTCCTGACCCCGAGCGTTGGAAGAACCTGTTTTTACTCGCATTCGGACAAAAGAAGATGTTCAAAAAGCCAATTCCCGCTTTTTTGCACCTACTGATCTATGTCGGATTTCTCCTCATTAATCTCGAAGTACTGGAAATATTGCTGGATGGTTTTTTTGGAACCCATCGGGTGTTTGCCCCATGGCTGCCCGGTAGCTATGCATGGGCCATTTCTTTTTTTGAAATACTGGCGGTGTTGGTGATCGTTGCCTGCCTTGCGTTTTTGTTTCGTCGGAATATTGTCAAAGTCCAACGGTTTACTCGACCGGAAATGAAAGGCTGGCCAGCCCTGGATGCCAACCTGATCCTTGTCATTGAATTAACACTTATGGTAGCCATTCTGTGCATGAATGCTGCTGACCAGCTACTTCAGGTACAAGGACATTATGTGTCAACCGGAAAGTTTTTGGTTAGTTCGCTGCTCATTCCATTGTTTGAGGGTTTCACGCCAACCCAGCTGATGCTACTGGAGCGGGCCGCCTGGTGGTTTCATCTGGTGGGCATCCTTGCCTTTGCGCTCTATGTTACGTATTCCAAGCACCTGCATATTTTCATGGCTTTTCCCAATACCTATTATGGACGCCTGTCGATGAAGGGAAAGATGGAGAATATGCCGGAAGTGACCCATGAGGTGATGCTGATGCTGGGCTTGCCTGTAGAAGGTAACAAGAACCCTCCAGCCGAAGGGTTCCGGTTTGGGGCCAAAGATGTGGGTGACCTCTCTCGAAAAAACCTTATGGATGCCTATGCCTGCACCGAATGTGGGCGTTGTACAGCCTCGTGCCCGGCCAATCTGACGGGGAAAAAACTTTCGCCCCGAAAGGTGATGATGGATACAAGAGACCGGATGGAGGAGTTGGGCATGGGCATTGTGGAAGGGAAAACCCTGCTGGGTGATTATGTCACCCACGAAGAAGTCAATGCCTGCACCAGCTGCAATGCCTGCGTGGAAGCTTGTCCGGTGAGTATTAATCCGCTCGATATCATCGTGCAAATGCGGCGGTATATTGCGATGGAGGAGTCCGGATCGCCTGCGGCCTGGAATGCCATGTTTCAAAATGTGGAGACCAACTTTGCCCCCTGGAAATTTCCTTCACAGGATCGCTTTTCTTGGGCTGAAAACATTAAATAAACGATAAAACAATCGATAATGGCTGAAATCCATATCCCTACCGTAGCCGAACTTGCATCCCGGGGCGAATCGCCCGATATCCTTTTTTGGGTAGGCTGTGCCGGATCCTTTGACGAACGATACAAACGCGTGACCCAGGCTTTTGTGAAAATCCTTGACAAAGTTGCGATGAACTATGCAGTACTGGGAACCGAAGAAACATGTACCGGCGATCCGGCCCGCAGGGCCGGCAATGAATTCCTTTTTCAGATGCAGGCATTGTCCAATATACAGGTACTCAATGGCTATGGTATCAAAAAGATTGTGACGGCATGTCCTCATTGTTTTAATACAATCAAAAACGAATATCCTGACCTGGGCGGCACCTATGAAGTGGTGCACCATTCGGAATTGTTGCAACAGCTGATCAATGAGGGCAGGGTGACGCTCAAAGGCGGCGGGGAATTTAGCGGGCGCAAGATCACGTACCACGATTCCTGCTACCTGGGACGTGCCAATGATGTGTACGAGGCACCCCGTAGGGTACTGGAAGCACTGGATGCGGAACTGGTGGAAATGAAACGCAGCCGTGCAAATGGCCTATGCTGTGGTGCGGGAGGTGCGCAGATGTTTAAGGAAGCGGAGCCGGGGCAAAAGGAAATCAATGTGGAACGGGCAGAGGAAGCACTGTCAACAGGTGCCAATACCATCGCTGTGGGTTGTCCCTTTTGCATGACCATGCTGGCAGATGGTATTAAAAACAAGGAGCGGGAAGCGGATGTGGACGTATTGGATCTGGCCGAACTGATAGCCGAGTCGGAGGGGCTGTAGATAGGTGTGCCGATGGAAACCGGTGCATCCTGCATGTGCCAACCGGCATCCATAGGCTGTGGTGGTAAATGTGTCGGTTTTCCCAGGCTCTGGTGATTGTTTCATTCCTCCCGGTAAAAGGTTGCGTTTATTTTGTGAATTGCGGGCTACTTAGTGGCCATGTACGGCCTGCCTAGCCCCGATCGGAGGCAGTGCGAGGCCTGGCGCGGAGAGCGGGAGTAAAATGACCAGAGGGCCAGTCTGTACCGCTCCTAACTATTTGACTGGTTGGGCTCAAAGAGTTTCAGAAAGTTTTCCTGCAGGCTGGAAACCGAATATTTAGCGATGATTTCCAATCGTGCATTTTGCCCTATCTGGTGCCGGAGGTCCGGGTCGTCAAGCAGGGCAGAAAGGTAGTTTGTCCAATCCGACGGGGTGCTGGCCAGGAAGCCGGTAGTGGCATGGGAAATGAGGGTTTGATTTACGCCGACCGGTGAGGCGACCGAAGGAATGGCCAGAGCACCGTATTGGATTAGTTTGAAACCGCATTTTCCTTTGGCCCATTCGGTATCTTCGAGCGGCATCAGCCCGATATCGATTGATGCCAGGTCTTCGATTTCGGTTTCTTTATTCCATTTTATAAAACGGAAGTTTCGTAGCGGCAATTTGGGATTTTGGTTGGCAATGACGAGGAAATCAAACGGGATGGTTTTTTCGAGTTGCCGGAGGATGGGGAGGAGGCTGTCGAGGTAAAAAAGTGTGGAATGAGAGCCTGTCCATCCGATCACCACATTATTTTGTTTTTGCTTTGATACGGGGGGGGTATGTACTTCTGTATCCACCACGGTAGGTAGTACGATCACCTGATCCGCATATTGCCGGGCAAAATCGGCCAGAAACGCATTACCTACTGATACTTTCCAGCTCCACCGGCATATTCTGTGCACCTTTGACCGCCATTTGAGCCACCATATTATACGGTTGTCATGACCATCGTTCATCCAGATGGCGTCATCGAAATCGTAGATGATTTTTTTTCGGAGAATTTTGGCAATGATCCATTCAAAGACAGGGGGGCCGAGCGGGGTAAGTTCGCGATGGATAAAGATAACATCGGCTGTGTATGCACTACCAAGGTGCAGGATTCTGCGGAGAAAGCCCGTGATGAGGAGCAGGGGTTGAATGGTCCGGTGGTTTCCGAAAAGATATTGCCAGCCCCAGGCTGGTATGAAAGAGCGAAATTCGCATTCCCAACTTTTTTCTTTTATACTTTTGAAAAAATGTTCGAAACGAAAGCGCTGGGAGGGGGCCACATGTAGTGGATAGGGAGCAAGGAACAGGATTTTCAAGGGACAAATGGAAGTAAAGGACATATTTATAGCGCCAATTTATATTATCCTGCTGAGTCTGCTGGCGTATTTGGCCCGACCGATGGTCACAAATGCGAAAACCAGGAAATATTTTTTACCGGGATTGTGGGCCAAGATGCTGGGCGCAGTGGCAGTGGGGATGATCTATCAATTTTATTATGATGGGGGCGATACGTTTAATTATTTCACAAACGGAAGCCGCTGGATATGGGAGGCGTTCCTCGCAGACCCTGTCAGTGGGTTTAAATTATTGATGGAGTCCGGAGGCAGCAGGCACATGGATACCTTTGCCTACAGTCAGCATATTTGGTATTACCGCGATCCCAATTCCTATTTTGTTGTTCGTTTGACGGCTTTTTTTGATCTGTTCACCTTTCACACCTATGCGGCAACGGCTCTTTTATTTGCCAGCTTCAGCTTTAGTGGAATGTGGGCCTTTTTTATGGCTTTGGTCAATAGATATCCGGCCCATGTCAAATGGATAGCAGTGGCAGTCTTGTTTATACCCTCTACGTTGTTTTGGGGATCGGGCATTATGAAGGATACCCTCACACTGGGCGCATTGGGATGGTTGACGTTTGGCATGATAAAGATTATTGAAGAAAAAAAAAGAACCTTTTTCTATTGGATTGTCGTAACGCTTTCCATTGGGTTGATATATGAAATCAAACCGTATATTTTGATCTGTTACCTGCCTCTTATCTTTGTATGGCTTTACTGGAAAAACATACTGACTATTCGGAATAAGGTCACTCGGGTATTCATAGCCCCTGTTTTATTAGCCCTGTTTGGATTTATGGCATATGGGGTAATGAAACAAATAAGCGGGGAGACCCAGAAATATTCGCTGGAAAACATTGCCGAGCAGGCGATGATCACGTCCTATGACATCCGGTATGGATGGGGGGCGAGGATGGGGGGCGACGGA
>JAOUOM010000111.1 GCA_029880385.1 Cyclobacteriaceae bacterium
TGCCTATCGGCTTGATTCCATCAACATGGAGATGGGTGTGGACGTGATAGACAAAGAGCTAAAACGTTTAGGCAGCATAAGCCCTGAAGAAAAAGCTGTGGCCTGGGTATTTGGACTTACAGCCCTGGCCTGGATGACACGCACGTTTTTCCTCAATCACCTGATTCCGTCAATCAACGATACATCCATCGCCATTTTTGCAGCTGTCAGCCTGTTTGTAATCCCTGCCAGGCGAGACAATTCAACGGGCCTTCTTTCGTGGGACGAAGCTACCAAACTGCCTTGGGGGGTCATCCTGCTATTCGGAGGGGGGTTATCCATTGCCGCTGCCTTCAAAAGCTCGGGGCTGGCTGCCTGGTTTGGTGATCAGATGACGGCATTTGAAGTCCTGCCCGTTTTTTTGATAATCCTGCTGGTGACGCTTATTGTCAATTTCCTTACAGAAGTCACTTCAAATGTAGCCACAGCGTCCATTATTTTGCCGGTACTGGCTGCCTTGTCAGAAGCCATCGGAATCCATCCTTTTCTGCTCATGATCCCTGCCACGATGGCCGCATCCTGTGCCTTCATGCTACCGGTAGCCACGGCTCCCAATGCCATTGTTTTCGCCTCGGGCAAATTATCCGTGAAAGACATGGCCAAAGCAGGATTTGCCCTTAACCTGTTTTCCTCACTGGTGATCAGCCTGATTGGCTATTTCGTGCTCTCACTGGTCTTTGGACTTTGACCGGCTGGTGCGGTTGACAATAAATACACCGACAAGTATGGCCGCCATTCCGACAAAGTGAATGACATATAGTTTTTCGCCATCGAGAAGCCCCCAGAGTACGGCGATCAAAGGGATGATGTACGTCACGGAAGAAGTAAAAACCGGATCTGTTAACTGGACGAGGCGGTTAAACAGAATCAGGGCAATGGCCGTGCCCAAAACCCCTAATAAAACTATATAGGCGGATGCCGGCAACATGCCGTCCGTCACGATTATTTTTTGGCTGTAATCTGTAAATACAACTAAATACACGGCGGCCAATGGCCCGGCAACCAGTAGTGAAACACTGGTAATGGACAGGGAACTTAACCGCTGCAGATGATTTTTGATGATGTTTAGATTTAACGCATAAAAAAATGTGGCCAAAACCACAAAAAACGCATACGCATTCAATTGAAAGGTCGCACCAGAGCCTGCCAAAATCAACACCACTGAGCCTGCAAACCCGGTCAAAATACCGATGGTAACACCCTTGCCATATCGATGGTGATAGGCTGTCTGTGCGACCAAAAGGGTAAAAAGGGGGGTGAGTGTATTCAGAATACCGGTAACAGCACTTGAAAGGCGCGTTTGGGCAATGGCAAACAAAAAAGACGGAAAGAGGCTGCCCAGCAAACCAACCGAAACCAGATACTTCCACTCCCCAAGCCTTATCTTTTTGATCTGGGCCAGGGCAAATGGAAACAAAAATAGGGAAGCAGCTAATATGCGCAGTGCCCCTACTTCTCCCGGTGACAGGCCGACCAATCCTTTTTTAATCAGAATAAAGGAACTGCCCCATATCAGAGACAAGGCCAACAACAATGACCAGGCCATCCATTTGCCTTCTTTCATGAAGCAGGCATGGCATTACGGTAGACAGACAGGATTTCGTCCAGGGTGTCAAAAAGAGCGGCAGGCTCATCCAGGCTTACCAAACGGGTACGGTATGGCTTGAAATCCGGCATCCCTTTGAAGTAGTTGGTATAATGCCTCCGCATTTCAAAGATTCCTGTTTTTTCGCCCTTCCAATCCATCGAAAAAGACAAATGCTGCCGGACTACTTCCACCCGTTGCGTCAGAGTGGGTGGTGCGAGTTTTTCGCCGGTAGCAAAAAAGTGTTTGATTTCATTGAAAATCCAGGGATAGCCGATGGCGGCACGCCCGATCATTATCCCATCCACCCCATATTTAGTTTTATATTCCAGTGCTTTTTCGGGTGAATCGATATCTCCGTTCCCAAAAATGGGAATGTGGATACCCGGGTCATTTTTCACTTCCGCAATGTAATTCCAGTCTGCCGTGCCCTTGTACATCTGCTGACGAGTACGTCCATGAATGGTCAGTGCCTGGATACCCGCATCCTGCAAACGCTTGGCCGCTTCGATAATCCTGATGGTAGAATCATCCCACCCCAGGCGTGTTTTGACCGTAACAGGCAGGGATACATTTTTCACTACTTCGGCCGTCATGGCCTGCATTTTTGGCAGGTCGAGCAAAATACCGGCACCCGCCCCTTTGCAGGCTACTTTTTTCACCGGACAACCATAATTAATGTCTATCAATTCGGGCCTTGCTTCTTCTGCCTTGGCCGCTGCGTGGCGCATGGAGTCAATTTTATCGCCAAAAATCTGAATGCCAATGGGTCGTTCCGCATCGTAGATATCCAGTTTTTGAACACTTTTTTCCGCATCACGGATCAATCCTTCGGCCGATATAAATTCCGTGTACATCATATCAGCCCCGTTTTGTTTGCACACAGCCCGAAAAGGCGGATCACTCACGTCTTCCATGGGGGCAAGGAGCAAGGGAAAATCGCCTATTTCTATATTTCCTATCCGTACCAATTCCTAAAATCCTATTTTTGTCGCAAAGCTAGGAAAAATATGCAACCTATTCTTCGAAACCACCCCGACAACACAATGGCTCCATGGCTCCTGCTATTAATTCTGGTAGGGTATGTGCTGGCCGCCTTGTTTGCCCTCCAATTTGTTGGCATTCTGATCATTACCCCTTTTTTTGATTTTGACCTGTCCATGGCAATGAATGCCCTTGCCGATCCGGTAAATACCCCAGGTGCCAGGGTTCCGCTTCTGATCTTACAGGGCATCACATCACTCGGTGCCTTTGTAATTGTGCCTCTTTTTGTGGCCCGCAAGCATCTGAAGATACCGGTTACCGACTTTTTCACGCTCTCACGCGAAGCCTTCCTCCCCATTTTGCTGACTGTCACCCTTGTTTTTTCCTTTATGGTGATAAACAGTGTGGTGATAGAATGGAACATGGGCCTCACGCTACCTGAGACACTGCACGGACTGGAAAGCTGGATGCAGTCGATGGAAAAAAACATGGAGCGGATCACCCGCTACCTAACTGCCTTTACGGGATTCGGGTATTTTTCCCTTGCCTTTCTGGTTATTGCCGTGATCCCAGGTATTGGTGAAGAACTTTTGTTTCGTGGATTAATCCAGAACCTCTTTAACGGAGCATTCAAAAACCCACACATTGCCATTTGGCTGGCTGCCTTTTTATTTGGTGCCTTTCATTTTCAATTTTACGGCATGGTGCCCAGAATGCTGCTGGGCGTGTTGTTTGGGTATTTATATTATTGGTCGGGGCATTTAGGCTATGCCATGATTGCTCATTTTATTAACAATGGGTTTATGCTGCTGATGCTTTACCTTCGTGATGCACAACTCATTTCGTACAATATTGAAGACCAGAATGCAACTCCGGGAACATCGGTTCTCCTTCTTTTCCTGGCAATCAATACCGCCCTTCTCGTTGGATACTATCGATATTTTAAAAAGGAAAAAAATGGCAGTATGGCAAAAAGTATATGAAGATCAGGCCCTTTACAGGGCTGAAATCGTAAAAAGTGTACTGGAAGACCGGGGCCTTAGCCCTGTCATTGTGAATAAAAAGGATTCTTCCATTCAGTTTGGACATTATGAAGTACAGGTAGCACCGGACGATGTATTGCAATCAATTAAAATCATTAAAGAAGAAATAAGTTTTGGGTAGATTTTCAGAATTATACAGACGATTGATATCGGCACTTTTTGGAGCAACCGTGATTGTTTCAGCCCTGATTTATGGTGAATGGGCCTACTTCGGTGTTTTTTTGCTGATCTGCTTTTTTGCCCAATGGGAGTTTTACAGGCTGGTACGCATCCAAAGCTACATCCCGATCCGCTTATTGGGAGTTTTTATCGGAAGTACCCTGTTTGTGCTCAGTTTTCTGATCGAAAAGGGTATTTTGGAGTATAAATACTACGTAGCCATCTTTCCTTTGGCCTCTGTGGTCTTTCTGATCAAACTATATAAAAAGGAGGATACCAATCCATTTGCCAACATTGCCATGTTTTACCTGGGCATCACCTATGTGGCCCTCCCGTTTACCCTTATCAATATCATCGTGTTTTTTCATGGCACCTATGGCTACCAAATCATGTTGGGTTTGCTGGTGATAATCTGGGCCAGTGACACGGGTGCCTATTTTGTCGGCAGCCTTTTTGGCAAAACCAAGTTGTTTGAGCGTATTTCACCCAAAAAATCATGGGAAGGAAGTATTGGGGGTGCCCTCATCTCAGTCGCCATCGCCTGGGGGATTTCCTATTATTATACAGACCTGAATTTGCTTGAATGGATCATCGTGGCACTAATCGTCGTTGTGGCCGGCACGTATGGCGATCTGGTTGAATCGCTTTTCAAAAGGAGTATGTCGATCAAAGATTCCGGGAATATCATACCAGGACACGGGGGTTTCCTCGACCGGTTTGACAGCCTGATCCTTGCTGTGCCATTCATTGTGGTTTTTCTGAAACTTTTCTAATATGAGTAATTTTTCATGTTAGCTTTGCCCCAATTTTAATAAGCAACATAACAACCCTATTATTTCAGAAAATGGCATATATTGAACCGGCTCCAATAAAGGACAAGGAAAATCCTTTTGAGTCAATGATGTCGAGGTTCCAGATAGCAGCAGAACACCTGGGACTGGAAGAAGAAGTTTACAATGTCCTGAAATCACCCGTCAAACAAGTCATCGTTTCGCTACCTGTCACGATGGACAATGGTTCCATCCGTGTCTTTGAAGGTTATCGCGTGATCCATTCCAACATCCTGGGCCCTTCCAAAGGGGGCATCCGTTACGATATGGACGTACACCTGGATGAAGTAAAAGCACTGGCCGCCTGGATGACCTGGAAATGTGCTGTAGTTGACATTCCGTATGGAGGTGCCAAAGGCGGCATCAAATGCAATCCCCGTGAAATGTCGGAAGGTGAAATCGAACGACTGACCCGGGCCTATACACAATCCATGTATGAAATATTCGGGCCGGATCGCGATATCCCGGCACCGGATATGGGTACAGGCCCAAGGGAAATGGCCTGGCTAATGGATCAGTATTCACGCTCGCAGGGTATGACCGTAAATGCCGTGGTAACCGGCAAACCCCTGGTACTGGGCGGCTCGCTGGGACGAACCGAAGCAACCGGACGTGGTGTCATGATCGCGACACTTGCTGCAATGGAAAAACTAAAACTGAACCCCTTCAAAGCTACCTGTGCCGTACAGGGATTCGGAAATGTGGGTTCCTGGGCATCACAACTCCTCGACGAACGGGGCGTAACAATCGTGGCCATCAGTGACCTTTCCGGTGCGTATTACAACAAAGAAGGAATTGCAATCAAAGAAGCCATCGAGTATCGAAACAATAACAAAGGCACCCTGGAAGGGTTTGGCGGGGCAGAAAAAATCAATCCAGACGAAATTCTTTTGCTTGACGTAGACGTGATCGTACCCGCTGCTGTCGAAGACGTGATCACGATCCACAATGCCGACAAAATCAAGGCCCGACTGATTGTAGAGGGTGCCAATGGCCCCACTTCGGCCAAGGCAGACCATATCCTGAACGAAAAAGGAATTATGGCCGTACCTGATATCCTGGCCAATGCCGGCGGGGTTACGGTTTCGTACTTTGAATGGGTACAAAACCGCCTGGGATACAAATGGACTGCCGAACGTGTCAACCGTCGAACAGACCGGATTATGAAAGATTCATTTAACCATGTATATGCCACTGCCCAGCAATACAATGTATCATTGCGTATTGCGGCCTATATAGTGGCCATTGACAAAGTAGCTAAAACCTATAAATTCAGAGGAGGATTCTAACATGACACTTCACAGGGAAGGAAACTTCATTATACCGATTTCAGCCGTTATTTTATCGTTGCTCTATCTCTTATTGACCTGGCTCCTTCCCTTTGAGCTTTCCCATTGGCTATTTGGGCTGGCAGGCCTGGTTACGTGGGCTCTCATCATCCACTTTTTCCGTGTCCCGTCCATTGATACCCCGCAGGGTGAAAAACTGGTCATTGCACCGGCAGAAGGCAAAGTGGTGGTAATCGAACAAACACACGAAAGCGAATACCTGGGGGAAGACCGCATACAGGTTTCCATTTTCATGTCCCCACTCAATGTACATGTGAACCGGAGCCCCGTCAATGCCAAAATCTCGTACTACAAATACCATCCGGGTAAATTCCTGGTAGCCTGGCACCCTAAATCCAGTACGGATAACGAACGGACTTCCATCGGGTATGAAATGGCCGATGGCACAAAACTCCTTATGAGGCAGATAGCAGGAGCACTGGCCCGCAGGATTCGCTTTTACAAACAAGCGGGAGATCCTGTCAATGGGGGACAAGAGGTAGGCTTTATCCGCTTTGGTAGCCGGGTAGACGTGTTTTTACCGCTCAATGCCCGGATCAAAGTAAAAATTGGCGACAAAACCTCCGGGGGCGAAACGATCATTGCCGAATTGCCTGCATAATCTGGCGAAAATTTGTTAGCTTGTGTCCAAGCTTTACACTGACGAATATGTCTTCCGA
>JAOUOM010000612.1 GCA_029880385.1 Cyclobacteriaceae bacterium
AAAATTCCGGATCGAAGCAGGCTTGATGCAGGGCTGCCACTACTACTTCTAGTTTGTGCATATTCTCAATCCAGAATATCCATACCTCCTGGCGCATCCGTATACCCAAGGCATTCATGCCCAACACAACCATGCTTTTTTCTTCATATGCGATGGTAACCGAATGTTTTCCGTCCGCACTTTCCCAAAAAAAATGTACCTCACCCTCCCGTGGCGTTGGGTCTACCCGTCCATATGTCTGATATTCAATATCAAAAAATTTGGCAGAATTAAACCAAATACCCTGCTCATAACGAGTCGTATCACCACAAACTGTTTTTGCTACAGTCTCCCCCATCATTCGGCCGGTATACCATACAGGCTCTAGGCTCCTTCGGCCGGTAGCCGGATGGCGGAGTTCGGCACAATCTCCTATGGCAAATACATCAGGAACAGAGGTTCGCAAATATTCGTCCACCAGGATCCCGCGTTGTATTTCAATAGTTCCCGGGTCTAAAAATCGTACATTGGGGCTTACTCCAATCGTCAGCCCCACAAAATCACACGTCATACGCTCACCCTCTGTCGTCACCACTGCTGCCACTCGTCCGGCCCCATCGCTTTCTATTTCCTTTAGCCCGGTTCCGAGTCTCAGGTCAACATCTTTTGAGCGAATGTGCCGTTCGATCAGGCAGGATTCCTTTTCGGTAAGTACAATATCCCAATAATGCTGCTCACGCACCAAAAACTTCACACCAATACCCCGTGTTGCCAGCATCTCGGCCATTTCCACACCAATCAGGCCTCCACCCACTATGACGGCCTGTTTGGCCCTGCGTGTGGTCTCTTCCATTTTTTCAAGATCCTGTAGGTGATACAAACCCTGTACTCCTTCCAGTTCCTGTCCTGGCCATCCGGCTGTGGCGTAATTTGATCCTGTCGCCAAAATCAGGCGATCATACGGAACAGGCTCACCCTCTTCGAGGATTACTTCTTTTTTGCCAAAATCAACGGAGCTAACCCATGCCTGTAGCAGGTTTATCCGGTTCTCTTGCCAAAACCCATTTTCATATGGCCGGAGATGCTCAAAAGTCATCTGTCCCATGTACACATACATCAATGCCGTACGGCTAAAAAAATACGCACTCTCGCCTGAAATCACGGTAATACGGTAATCACTCAGCTTGCGGATACTCCGGGCCGCAGTGATACCGGCAACCCCATTTCCAATAATGACTACATGTCGCATCTGCTTGTATTTGGAAGCTAAAATACTACATTCCTAACTACCAGATACACTGGAAAACAGGGAATACACCCGTGCTATCCTATCCGTCTGGCAGTTTCACGGCTGCCCGGAACCCCACCAAAACATGAACTATCCGACAGGTCTTTTCGTTAAACATTTAGATGATCCGGAAGTTAGTATTAGGTAGTTGTATAAAAAAAGAAAAGTGAATGGGCTACTGATAGTTTTTGCATGTTTTGGTTAGGTAAAAAAGCCATTTACTTAAAAAGCCCCTCTACGGAGGGGTTTTTTTTTATTGCATGGGGTTGATCCCGTAAATCATGCGAAGACGGAAAGTTGTCGATTGCCACGACTATTTCAAATATCTTCGCAACGCAATGGGAATTATTATAAGACAAAGCTTCTGGGGGTCTGTCATTATCTACACGGGCGTGGTTATAGGCTATGTCAATACGCTGATATTGTTCCCGTATTTTCTTGATGTGGAGCAAATGGGGCTGGTAAGGCTAATCCAGTCCAACGGACTTATGTTCGTGCCGCTTGCGCTTCTGGGTATCAACGGTGCCTACCTAAAGTACCAGCCGGACTTTCAGGACGATATCACCACCAAAAACCGCATCATTACCCTCCACCTCATCATTATCCTGGCGGCATCCCTGTTTTTTTCCTTGATTGGCTACCTGAGCATTGATTACATCAAATCCATTTTTGAGGAAAAAGCAGATGCCTACAACGACTTTCTGCTGATCACCCTGGTAATCTTTATCACCCAGAGCCTCTTTAATTATCTGGGGACCTATTTATGGACCCATTACAACATCACAGCCCAGAATTTCCTTAATGAAATCCTTCTCCGCCTTGTCAATCTCATCCTTCTGGTT
>JAOUOM010000613.1 GCA_029880385.1 Cyclobacteriaceae bacterium
TGAAAGGGAAGCCCCCCACTCAGGCATTTCGTGGCTTTTGTTCAAGATATAGCCCCCCGCAAATATCCCGTCAAAAAGGGTATCATCCGGTCGAACGGACATAGCGGCCGAATCGGAATGGATGGTAGGAACGGCTGTCAAAAAAAGTGCATTGAACCCATCCCCATCCCCCTTCACACCATGGCATGAACTGCATAATTGGCTGTATAGCTCCTTACCACTCCTTCCCTGTACCCCACCCGGCACTGGCGTAAACCGTGTCAGATCAGGATAGGCAAAAGGCCGGACGGGGGCATCGTACTGGAAAAGAAAACGAACGAGTGACTCCCTGGCCTCGGCAGAGATGGGAGACGGGGGCATGACAGAACCAGCGACGGTTTTATGGGGATTTTGAATCATTTCATTCACAAATGATGGCATCAGCCGGTCTTTCACATGGCCCAAATCCGGACCGATCCTGCCTCCCTTATCCCCAAGCCGATGGCAGCCAATGCATGAATACCGCTCCCGAAACAACCTCTCGGTCTTTTTCATCTGAAAAGGCGTAAGTTGTGACAAACCATCAGAACTGGCCTCCCCCATTGCAGATGCCCCCAGGCTGTCAACATATTGTACCAAAACAGAAACTTCCTTCTCGGACAGATGAAAATCAGGCATCCGGCTGCCCGTACCAGGTGGATGCCCGAAAGGCCGGATCGGGTGAGGATTCTTCAAATATGTCGTGAGCCATTTTTTTTGTATGCGCTTTGATTCAAAAATCAAATCAAGGCCCTCGTTCGCCGGCAACACCCCATCATCACTACCCGCATGACATCCCCCGCACTGAAGTGCCTGGTATATTCCCCTACCCATGGCCACGGTGATGTCTTCATTTTCCTTACGAAACGAGTCATATGCTCGCTCCATTTTCTTCCTTTCTTTTTCTCCGGCCGATACCAGTTCTTCCGTCAGCTGATGGATGCGTGCTGCTGCATCCGGCATGACCTCCTCAAACGTGGCCTGATCGGGATTAACTTTATAAAAAAAAGCGGGCATACTTGATTTGCCTGAAATATAAGAAGACGGCATCACCAAAAAATCCCTGATCCATGCAAATTTCAGCCGACTACCCACATTTGAAAGGTCTGAAACGACTAACGATCCCCTGCCCCTATACGCATGACATGGCTCACAAGCCGTCAGGAGCACATCGGTATCCATTGCCCCATCAATTTCAGCAGCCAGTGAAGGGTCAGCATCTATCGATTGAAAAAGTCCGGTTTCAAAGTCCGTTTTTTGTTCTATCAAATATTTCGTCAGCGCAAGGCTTTCACGTTTGCTAAGGCCAAAATCAGGCATTCGGGAGTGCCCAATGTGCTGCCGGATTTTCTGAGGAGACTGCAAATAGTGAAAAAGATAGGAGGGCTGATACTTACGGCCAGCAAACGAAAGGTTGGGTGCATGCTCAAGAGCCAGGTTTTGTCCGGGAAAAGTGGAATGGCAGGCTTTACAGCCCAACTCCATCAACAAAATATCGGCTGAGGCGATTGTGTCTTCCCGCGAAGTGGCCGAATGGCTGTATTCAGCTTTGTTTCCTACATCCGGCTGCTCGGAACCCGTATGCCCGACACAACCCCAGAGCAGTACCACGCCCATTCCTACTGCGAATAACCGACGAGCCGAAAAAAGGGACGGGCCGTAAAAAAAATCAGGGTGTATCATACCGTATTGCCTTTCCAAACACGATTT
Source organism: Cyclobacteriaceae bacterium (assembly GCA_029880385.1). Taxonomy (GTDB): domain Bacteria; phylum Bacteroidota; class Bacteroidia; order Cytophagales; family Cyclobacteriaceae; genus JAOUOM01. The sequence continues at coordinate 1,729 of JAOUOM010000613.1, forward strand.
TCCGACCAAAGTGAAACGTCATTCATCGGAATCAAAAATACGACAATATCAAAACCCGGCAATTAAATACAGGTGAAAATTGAAAGTCGGCCCCTCTTCTGTATGTCATACACATTTTTTATACCTTTAGCCTGGTAAAATGACATCATTCGTCTTTAACATGCACATCAACATGCGGATTTCTTTCATTTTTATAGGTTTAATTTATTTCGGGATCAGCAGTTTTTCATTTGCCCAGCGAAATCCTGTTGTTGAAGGCAATCAATACCTTCTGGAATCAGGGATTTTCAAAAAAAGCGGGATGCTGGATGGGTACAAGCTCCCAAAACCACCACCGGAAGGCGATTCCTATTATGTGGCAGACTGGCAAAAAGCCACCC
>JAOUOM010000614.1 GCA_029880385.1 Cyclobacteriaceae bacterium
TTACTGGCAACCGGATCAGTGAGATGGTGGCTACTTTTACCTATGAAGCCTGGGCACCCTGGAACCGGCATCTGGCCAGTGATTCTTTGTTTGGCCGCCTGAAAGCCATCCTGCCGTCGTGGTACGGTGGTTCGCAAATCAGTGTCACCGAAGCGGGCAATGAAATTTATTATTTGATCCGGGGAAATTTTCAGTTACGGATGTACATACGTGACGACCGGGAAGTCACAGTTATTTATAAAAAAATTCCTTCTTGATACCTGAAGTGACGATTATGAAAAAGTTAATGTTTGCGTTGATTGCCTTGTGGCTGATGGCATGCGAAACTACTCCAATAAAGCAGTTTGCATGGATCGATCCGTCACAAAGTGGAATGGATTTTAGCAACGTATTGCCCTACGATGAAGATTTTAATATTTTCAAATACCGGAATTTTTACAACGGTGGCGGGGTAGCCTTGATCGATTACGACAATGACCAGCTGTTGGATATTTACCTGATCTCAAATACGTCGGAAAACAAGCTTTTCAAAAACCTGGGAGGATTTCGATTTGAGGATGTGACAAAGGTAGCGGGTGTAATGGGCACCAGGGCCTGGAGTACGGGAGCAAGTGTAGCCGATATTAACGGCGATGGCTGGCAGGATATTTATGTGTGCAATTCGGGTGACATCAAGGGCGACAACAAACAAAATGAACTTTTTATCAACAATGGCGATGGCACATTTTCCGAACAGGCAGAAGCGTACGGACTGGCAGATCGGGGATTTTCGACACATGCCGCTTTTTTTGATTATGACAAAGACGGGGATCTTGACATGTACCTGCTCAATAATTCCTATCAGGCCATTGGCAGCTTTAACCTGCGGCGAAATGAACGACCCAAAAGGGACTCGATCGGCGGTGACAAACTTTACAGGAATGAGGGGCAGCAATTCACGGATATAAGTGCAGAAGCCGGTATTTACGGGAGTGTGATCGGCTTTGGTCTGGGCGTGACGGTTGGGGATGTCGATAAGGATGGCTGGCTGGATATTTATGTATCCAATGATTTTTTTGAGCGTGATTATTTATATATCAATAACCATCAGGGTGGGTTTTCGGAAGTGTTGGAGGCACGTATTAAAAGTACCAGTGCCGCGAGTATGGGGGCAGATATGGCCGACCTGAACAATGACAGTTATCCGGAAATATTTGTAACAGACATGCTGCCTGCCACCAATGAGCGCGTCAAAACCGTCACCACATTTGATAGTTGGGATCGCTACATGTATGGCGTTGAAAACGGGTATTGGCATCAGTTTACCCGTAATACACTACAACTGAATAATGCAGACGGGACATTTAGTGAAATCGGACGCTTTGCCGGTGTGGAAGCCAGTGACTGGAGTTGGGGTGCCCTGATCTTTGATTTTCAGAATGATGGCAAAAAAGACATTTTTATCGCCAATGGGATTTATCAGGACTTGACCAATCAGGATTTCCTTCGGTTTGTGACCGAAGAGGAAACAGCAAATAAAGTTGTCACGGGACAGGGTGTGGATTATAAAAAACTGATTAGTTACATACCCAGTGTGCCGGTCAGCAATCATGCCTATGTAAATACCGGAACGATGAAATTTGAAAACCAGGCAGACTTGCTTGGGCTTGATCGGGAGAGCTTTTCGAGCGGTTCGGCCTATGGCGACCTGGACAATGACGGAGATCTGGATTTGGTTGTAAACAACACCAACATGCCTTTTTTCCTTTATGAAAATAAAAATGAACGTGTTCATCCAGACAACCATTTCATCCGGTTTGTGCTGAAAGGGGCCGGGGCAAATACGTCCGCATTTGGTGCGAAAATCATGGTTTATGACAAGGGAAATGCCTATTACGTCGAGCAATTGCCGATAAGGGGCTTTCAGTCAACAGTTGATTTCAGGCCGCTCATCGGGGTAGGGACCAGTCAGGTTGTCGACTCCATCACGGTGGTATGGCCATCGGACAAAATCACGCAGCTATACGGAGTGGGTACCGATACCACGCTGGTGCTGGATGAAAAAGATGCCAGCGATAGGCCAATCACCAATCCCCGGACAGACAATCCCGCCTTATTCACTCCGGAT
>JAOUOM010000615.1 GCA_029880385.1 Cyclobacteriaceae bacterium
AAGTGGCAATAATAGGCCTGCTGGCTATTTTTTTCAAGATTTGACCCACGTTAAATTCTGTTAAAAAAGCAAAAGAAGTGTAGTTTCGCCTCCAGGTATTCACGGGCTGTTTTGGTAGACAACTAAATCCCGTCAACCATCCGTTCGACCAAAATCAACTACAAAATCCATGAAAATAGGCGTGATTTCCGACACACACAGCTACCTGGACGACAAGGTACTGACGTACTTCCGCGAAGTGGACGAAATCTGGCATGCAGGGGATGTGGGTACCTTGGACGTATTGGAAAAACTGGAAGCTTTCAAAACTACCCGGACGGTTTACGGCAACATCGACGGTCAGGACATCCGCATCCGCACGCAAAGGGGATTAATCTTCGAAACAGAAGGCAAGCGTTTCCTTATGACCCATATTGCCGGCACTCCGCCACGCTACAATCCCGAGATTCGTAAAATGATTGCCCAATACCATCCCGACGTACTCATTTGCGGGCATTCACACATCCTGCGGGTGGAATTTGACAAGAAAAACAGCCTCCTCTTCCTCAACCCCGGTGCCGCTGGCAAACATGGCTTTCACAAAGTCAGAACCCTGCTTCGCTTTGAGGTAGAAAAGGGCAAAATTTTCAATATGGAAGTAGTAGAACTGGGGCCCAGGGCCAGTCTTTTACCTGAATAGAAACCGTCTTTTGGATGGGCCGTTGCATCTTTGCCTTCCCAACAGATACCCTGACCATGTACACCAACGTATTACACAACCCACAGTCCTGCCTTTCCCCATCCTTCCGCTCCCCCCACTCGTTATTGCGATTTACCTGCCCATGACCCTCCAGGCCCGACATATTTCCAAAGCACATGGTACAACTCCCGTACTTCATGACCTGACCTTCACAATCGAAAAAGGCGAATTTGTGGCCCTCGTCGGCCCCAGCGGTGCCGGCAAAACCACATTGCTCAAAATCCTCGCCGGCCTATTGGCCCCCGACCAGGGAGAACTATCCCTGGACGGTGTACCGGTAGACAGCCCTAAAAACAAACTGGTTGCCGGTCATGAAAACATCCGGATGGTATTCCAGGATTTTTCGCTGAAACATAAAATGACCGTAGAGGAAAACCTCAACTATGCCCTGCTTGGCTACGAACCGGCCTATAAAAAATACCGGATCGATCAATTGCTCGACCTCTGCCACCTCACGCCATTCCGGCTGCGTTTTCCCGAAGAATTGTCGGGTGGTCAGCAACAGCGCGTGGCTTTTGCCCGTGCACTCGCGACTGCCCCCGATGTGATCCTGATGGACGAGCCATTCAGCAACCTGGACCCGGTCACCAAACAGCAATTGCTACAGGAAGCACGCCTGCTGGCCAGGGAGACCAACACCGGTATCCTGCTGGTGACCCACGACACACGCGATGCACTGGAAGCCGCCGACCGCATCCTGGTGCTCATAAATGGCAAAATCGTACAGGATGCCCCCCCTCTGGCCCTGTACCGGCAGCCGGCCTCCCCCGACGTTGCCCGCCTGCTAGGATACATCAACGTAGTGTCTGCCGACACGGTCAACCTGTTGTCTCCTGCCACGCATCATCCGGCAGGTACCTATGGACTCTGGGCCGAGAACATCCGACAGGGTCCGGATGGTACTGGCGGCATCCTGCAACAGGTAATTTTCAAAGGCCCCTATCACCTGGTAGAAGTACAGCTGGCCAATGGTGCCACCGTATGGTCCTGCGATTTTTCCAAATCCCTCCAGGCTGGTCGACCGGTAGATTTGACCCTGACCGACAATTCCATCATCCGGTTCGACTAAATAACCACGTAAAACACGGAGCGCAAGCGGATGCCTTTCCGGCACCTGTATGCCCGTGCTCCGCGCCGGCCTGCGTGCTGCCCACGCCCGGGGCTATGCAGTGGTTTTTTCGCCCTTTACCGGCCACACCCCCTCGGGTTACTTCACAATTGTATGATGAGTTTTTTTCCTGCCATAAAAACTATGACTGCTGCTTCCCCTTTCATCCATGACCAGTCTGTGGTCCGGAAACCACACGCTACCTCATCGATAAAATACTTTTTTCAAAAAAAATATAACAATACCAGTATTTTTTAGT
>JAOUOM010000053.1 GCA_029880385.1 Cyclobacteriaceae bacterium
GCGATGGCTCCCTTCCCGCGCATATGACAATGGCGTGTATTATGTGTACGCTAACCCAATCGGCTATGATGGCAGCCATCTTAAAAATGGCAATTCCATGATACTGGATCCCTATGGCAACATCGTTACCGAAATACGATCCTTTGAAAATGACATTTGCGTAGCAACACTGACCGCCGACAAACTCACACTGGCTGGCGGCTACCGCTATCGCAATGCCAGAAGACCCGAACTATACCGTGACATCCTGGGCAAGGAACACACAGCCGAAACCCACCCCGTCTGGCTCGACAAAAAATAGGATATCCCACTGGGCCGAAAAAGCGGCCCCGAAAGGACTGCTTTTTGCAGATGAGTTCGATCATTCATTTTTGAGGGAATTGACCGGGTTACTCCTCGCTGCCCGATAGGATTGAAACCCCATGGTAGACCAGGCGATCAAAAAGGCAGCCATACCGGCAAAGACAAAATGAAATGGATTGTTAATGTCTATCCGGTATACAAAATCATTCAGCCATTCACGCATGGCAAAATAGGAAATGAAGGAACCCAGCACAAAGGAAACCGCCACCAGTTTCAGGAATTCACGGCTCAGCAAGAGAATGATCTGCCCAATGGAAGCTCCCAATACTTTGCGAATGCCAATTTCCTTGATTTTTTGTTCGGCGGTAAATGCGGCCAGACCGTACAGGCCCAGGCAGGCAATGAAAATAGCCAGCAGTGAAAATAGGGTAGCGATCTTTCCGTCACGTTGCTCCTTGTCATACATATTGGCAAACCGTTCATCGAGGAAGGAATAGGCAAAGGGCAACCCGGGGGCAAATTCGTCCCACAAATCCCGCAGGTGGGCAATCGATCCCTGGGTGTCATCGGGTGCCAGCTTGAAGGAAATAAATCCCCTGCTTTGTCCCAGCAATAAAATAATGGGTTCGATGGACGTACGCATGGTGGAGAAATGAAAGTCCTTTATCACGCCGATAATCTTGTAGGCCTCGGATACGGGCTCATTGTCATCCCCCCCGTAGGTAACCATGTATTCCCCCAACGGACTGGTCAATCCCAGGTGCCGGGCTGCCGCTTCATTGATCAGTATCGAAGTGCTGTCGCTGGGCGATTCGTGCGAAAAATTGCGCCCTTCGGCTATTTCCATTCCCAAAGTCTCCATGTAATCATGATCGATATAATAATTGTGCAAGACATAACTATCGCCACTGCCAGCCGTCTTGCCCTTAAACCACAATCGATTGTTGTTGGTCGTATTGACAGGCAAAAAGCTCGAGATAGTCCCTCTTTTTATGTGGGAATTGCGCATCGCCTCTGTTTTGAAAGCTTCCAGCCGGTCACCAATCAGCCAGGCATCATGCAGCATGATCACCTGCTCTTTGTCATACCCCAGTTTTTTGTTCTGGATAAAATTGAGTTGATGATAGACAATGACAGTCCCCACCATCATCACGATGGAAACGGTAAATTGCAATATGACCAGCATGCCCCTGATACGACCACTTTTCATCCCCAGGTTCAGCTTTCCCTTTAACACCTCCACAGGACGAAATGATGAAAGGTAAAATGCCGGGTAGCTACCTGCCAAAAATCCCACAACCACCAAGACACCCGCACCGATCCCCAAAAACAGTGGACTAAACAATGACCGAATGTCTATACTTTTCTCTGCCAGGCTATTGAAATCCGGAAGGAGCAAAAAGGTAGCAGCATAAGCAATCATGATCGAAACAAGTGTGATCAGGAATGCCTCCGATAAAAATTGAAAAATCAAATGCTGTTTGTATGCCCCCAATACTTTGCGGACACCCACTTCTTTGGATCGGTTGGCCGAGCGGGCCGTCGACAGGTTCATGAAATTGATACAGGCCAGTATCAGGATAAACAATGCAATGGCCGAAAAGATGTAGACATAGGTAATGTCACCGTTTTGCTCCAGTTCGCCCAGTTTGTCAGCATAAAGGTGAATGTCTTTCATAGGCACCAGGAAAAAACCCGCTTTATTTCCTGACGCTGCAAAATCCTCCAGGCTCTGTCCCATAAACTGCTCCACTTCAGGCCCTATGTACTTCTCAATCAGTGCGGGAAATTTTGCCTCCAGTGTATCGGGACTTGCTCCCCTGGCCAGTTTTAGGTAGGTATTGAAATTAAAACTCAGCCATACTTTGGATTTGGCTTCTTCACGCCCCTCCATGGAAAGCATCATGTCATAATGAAAATGCATATTGGAAGGCATATCTTCATAAATGCCCGTTACCTCGTAATCCGTCTTATTGTCGAGGACCACCACTTCCCCAATCGGTTCATCATGGCCAAAAATCTTTTGTGCAGTCGTGCGGTTCATGACCAACGTATTGGGTCGATCCAGTGCCGTGGAAGGATCCCCTTTTACCAGTCGTATATCAAAAAATTCAAAAAAATTCTTGTCAGCATAGACCACACGTTCTTCCTTGAACGTAATGTCTTTTTGCTTTCGCTTCACCAGCCAGTCGCCCGTCTGCCTCATGCGTGTGGCATCTTCCACCTCAGGAAAATCAGCAAGCATCGTGGCAGCCGTAGGAGCACTTGCCAGTGCAGTGACAAACACATTGCCATTGATTGCCCCTTCAAAGTCCATCCGGTAAACTTGATCCACGTCATGTTGAAAATCGTCATAGCTCAGTTCATCGATGACAAAAAGGGAAATAAACAAAAAACACGTGAGCCCTATCGATAAACCCAATATATTGATGAGGGAGTAAAATTTGTGCTTGGTCAGATTGCGAACCGCCACACTGATGTAATTACGGACCATGAGATACTGTTTTTTTACTGTTTGAAGAGAAGGATGCCTGTGAAAAACAAAATGTTGCTTCAAAACATCATTTTTATTTATATGTATTAAATGGTATTAGGTAATGCAAGGTTGCAGTTTGCCTGTTTTATTTTCCTGTATCACATTCTTTTTCCGTTTTTGTCCAATAAAATACCTCCCATGCACCATTCGGCTCTTTCCTCATCCATTAAAACCATCCCCATTTGCTCCTAAAGAAAAAAACCATTCCTTTGAGGTGCTTATATCCATTGGAAAATGAAAACACTGCTGACCATCCCATTCCTTTACCTGGGTTTTGCCCTGCATGCACAAAATGAATCCAGCCCGCTCGTGCCTGATTTTGGCAAAATATGGGATCTGGAAAATGTCGTAAAACCCGATCCTTCCAAAACCTACAAGATCGTCATCGACCTGAAAACGCCTATCACAAGTCCCGGCGAAATAAACGAAGGACTCGACAATGTGGCACGTTTGCTCAACCTCCATGCGACCGGGGGCATCCCGAAAGAAAATCTGTCCGTAGCCGTCGTAATCCATGGCGGGGCTACGTCCATTGCCCTTGACAACATCGGCTACCAGGCAAAACATACGAAGACAAACCCCAACCTGGAACTTATCCGGCAGCTTCGTGAAGCCGGAGTAGAGCTGTTCGTATGTGGCCAATCGCTCACCGCCCGGAAGCACCCCTTTGGACAAGTAAACCCAGAAATAAAAATTGGCCTTTCCATGCTCACGGTAGTCACCGAAAAAATGATGGATGGCTATGCCCTGATGGTTTTTAATTAATTTGTGAACTCATAAAACTACACAAACCCCTATGCGACACATCCTTCCATCCACATTTGTACTGCTCCTGCTGTCATCGTTTGCCTTGATCAAACCACCCAAAATGGCACAAATCCTGGCTGACGACATGGACTTTTTGGTCGAGTTCTACAAAACCCGGCACCAGAACCCGGAAATTTCGCTCGAAGAAAAAAACACAGCCGGTGCACTGGCCCGTGAGCTCAAAAGCATCGGGTATGACGTGACCGAAAATGTGGGCGGATACGGCATTGTCGCCATACTTAGGAACGGCAAAGGCCCGCAGATCCTTTACCGGACTGATATGGATGCTCTTCCCATGGCAGAAAAAACCGGTTTGGACTATAGGAGCCTCGTTACTACCGAGTACAATGGCTCTACAGTCGGCACCATGCATTCCTGCGGGCACGACATGCACATGACCACCCTGCTGGGCACCGCACGGGTCATGGCCAAAATCAAAGACCAGTGGAAAGGCACCCTTATGCTCATCGGACAGCCTGCCGAAGAAATTGGGGCCGGAGCCAAAATGATGCTCGATGCAGGCCTTTATCAGAAATTTGGTGTACCTGACGTTGGGGTGGGTTTGCATTGCAACCCATCCATCCCTGCCGGCCAGATTGGGGTAGCCGAGGGTTTTACCATGGCAACTACCGAAAGCATCGACATCAGGGTATTCGGAGTAGGGGCTCATGGTGCTACGCCTCATATGTCCATCGACCCGGTAGTGATGGCCAGCATGATTGTGATGGAGCTCCAAACCATCGTGAGCCGTAGCATCAAGCCGATTGACGATGCTGTCATCACTGTTGGTGCGATCAAAGGCGGGACCAAGCACAACATCATCCCCGACGAAGTTACCCTGCAACTTTCCGTGCGCACGTACACACAGGAAGTTCGAGCCCTCGTTCACCGCCGAATCCGGGAAATCACTCGGGGGGTGGCCATAGCGGCTGGTTTGCCCGAAGATAAAATGCCCGAAGTGATTATCCCAGACGTTTACACTCCGGCCAATTACAATTATCCCGAAATGGTAGCCAAACTAAAATCCTCGGCTTCCAGGGCAATCGGAAGCCAAAACGTGGTGTATGCGGAACCTCAGATGGTAGGAGAGGATTTTTCACGGTATGGACAGACCGAGCACAAAGTACCAACCGTCCTGTTTTGGTTGGGAACGGTAACGGACGAAAAAATAAAGGCAAACGACCTGCCGGGCCTGCACTCACCCTATTATTTCCCGGAACCACAACAATCCATAGAAACCGGTGTGACCGTGATGACAACCCTGCTCACCGACCTGTTTGCCGAAGGAAAATAAGGGAAGCATAGCAGCCAAACCGGGCAGGCCATGCGGCAGGTAAAAAAACACATACCACTCACTACCTTCTTGTGGTTATCCCCACTGATATGCCTACATATGCCGAAAAAAAAACTAGCCGGGGAAATTCCCCCGGTTTGTGCGGAATTGGGCATGGATTGGGATAGTTTTATCCCCAAAAAACAGCCATCCATCAGAACCGTATGCTGACAAATAAAAAACTAATCGTGGTAGGTGGCACAACCGGACTGGGATTATCGGCAGCCCGGGCATTTCTGGCCCACGGGGCTCTCGTGACCGTCATCGGCCGCAACAGCGACAGCTGCCACCAGGCCCGTGAAGCCCTGGGATCTACGGCCCTGGTAATCCAGGGTGATGCCACGCATGAAGACACCGTACCCCGGGCCATCCAACAGACCGTTGCCTTGTTTGGTGGATTTGATGGATTGTATCATGTGGCAGGTGGCAGTGGACGAAAAATGGGTGACGGCCCCTTACACGAATTGACGCTGGAAGGATGGAACAAAACCATGGAACTCAACCTTACCTCCCTTATGCTATCAAACCAGGCCGCCGTGCGGGCATTTTTGGAAACGGGACATCCCGGTGTAATCCTCAACATGAGTTCGGTGCTGGGCTTTTCCCCGTCGGTAAAGTATTTTTCCACACATGCCTATGCCACAGCCAAAGCTGCCATTATCGGCTTCAGCAAGTCCTTGGCTGCCTATTACGCAACCCATAACATACGGGTGAACGTCGTGGCTCCCGCCCTGGTTGAGACCCCCATGGCACAGCGTGCAGCCACTGATCCGCAGATTTTACAATTTATCCAGACCAAACAGCCCCTGGATGGCGGACGAATCGGGCACCCGGCTGATCTGGACGGGGCCGCCTGCTACCTGATGTCGGACATGGCCGCCTTTGTGACTGGCCAGGTACTTGCGATCGATGGTGGCTGGAGTAGCACCGAGGGTCAATTTCCCCTGCAATCATGACCAGGCAACAGGCAATAGGAATCGATCTGGGTGGTACACACGTAAAGGGTGTATTGATAGGATCCGCTGGTGAAACCTTTGCGTCCATGACAGCCAAAACCCATACAAACGGCAAAGCTGAAAGCTGGAAACAAACGGTAAAGGAGATGGTGCAATCGTTACGGGAAAAAGCGGAAGAGAAAACCGTAATAGGCATTTCGGCTCCCGGCCTGGCAAACGAAGCAGCTGACCGGATCGACTTTATGCCCGGGCGCCTCGATGGCCTGGAAGGGTTCGTCTGGGGCGACTACCTCGAAGAACCCGTACACGTACTCAATGATGCACATGCGGCGCTCCTCGCCGAATCCGCTTTTGGTGCCGGACGGGGCTACCAAAACCTGGCCATGCTCACGCTCGGAACAGGGGTAGGAGGCGGATTGTTGCTCAACGGACAGGTTTTTGCTGGTTTTCGCGGAATAGCCGGGCATATCGGTCATATGAGTGTGGATGCAGATAACGAACAACGCGACATCACCAACGTCCCCGGAAGCCTGGAGGATGCCATCGGGGATGCAACCGTGGGACAACGTACCTATGGTAAATTTTCATCTACTCAGGAGCTGGTAATGGCCTATGAAAAGGGGGATCCGCTGGCAACCTATTTCTGGCTCCATTCGGTGAAAAAATTAGCTGTCGGGATTGCATCACTATGCAACATCATTTCTCCCGAGGCAATCGTGCTTGGCGGAGGGATCGCAAGGGCCGGGATTTCGTTGCTGGATCCGCTTCAGGCATTTCTTGCCCTTTATGAATGGCGACCGGGAGGAAAAAAAGCCACACTTTTGCCTGCTACCTTTGATGAATATGCCGGTGCACTGGGTGCCGCTGCTTTTGCCATGAAAAAATAGAATATCATCCTTTATGAACGTAATAGAATCATATCTGAATAAAAGCCGGGCCATACTGGAACGAGTAGCGGCACAGCAAAAAGAAATAGAGCAGGCTGCCGGTTGGTTTGCCCAAACCATCCTTTCCGGACGTATGGTGCATGTGTTTGGTTCCGGCCATAGCCGTATTATGGTAGAGGAAATGTGGCCCCGCTACGGATCTTTTCCGGGCTTCAACCCCATCGTGGAGTTGTCGTTGACGTTTCACAACCTCGTGGTAGGTGCCAATGGCCAGCGCCAGGCCATGTTCCTGGAAAACGTACCCGGCCTGGCTGACCGCATCCTTCGCAATTTTGACCTGAAAGAGCTTGATACCGCCTTGATCATTTCATCAAGTGGATGCAACGTGGTACCCATCGAAATGGCTGAATTATTCCAGCGAAAAAACATCCGCGTAGTGGCAATGATCACCAAAGAACATTCTGCAAAAAGTACCAGCAAAAGACAGGATGGCCAAAAGCTTGGCGATTTTGCCGACCTGATCCTTGATACGGGCGCACCAGTCGGAGATGCCATGGTTTCCGTACCGGGACTGGACACACCCGTGAGCCCCGGCTCGACTGTGGGAGGTGCCCTCCTCATCAACTGCCTCAAAGCCGAAGTGGCCCGCCTACTGACAGAAGCGGGACATCCTCCGAAAGTACTCAGCAGTGGTGCTGTGGTGGGTGCTGAGCGGGCAGTCACCTTATTTGAAAGTGCTTATGACGAACATGCCCACCGTCTGGCGGGTTTATATGCCAACGTAGGCCGGTAATACAAACATTTAACATATAAAAGACGATGACAAATCCACCGATCCGAACCACCGTAGTAGGAAGCTATCCTTTCCCATCCTGGCTGGAGTATGCCACACATAACCTTCACGAATTTGGCGATTCGGAAATCAGGGAAATGCAGGACGATGCCGTAGTTGTAGCCATCCATGATCAGGTAGCAGCCGGACTGGACGTGATAACCGACGGGGAACAAAGCCGCTTTGATTTCAACCTGTCATTTTATGGCTACCTGAACGGGATCGAAGAAAATACGGAAACCATTCGAAAATGGGGCCCTCCTGCCCATGACCAGCGGGGTAAGCACCGGATCACGGAAACCCTTCATGCACCCAAAGGACTGGGTGTGGTAGAAGAATTCAAACGGTTGAAAAAACTGGCTCCTGATGGCCCGGTATTAAAAGCCAGTCTCCCGGGCCCCTACACACTGAGCGGACGACTCATTCCAAACGAACAGTACCCTGACCGCATGGCCATTACCGAAGCATTGGTGCCCCTGGTTCGCCAGGAGCTTGAAGACCTGGTGGCGGCGGGCTGTCGAGAAATCACGGTCGATGAGCCCTCGATGAGCTGCTATGCCTACCAGTCTGATACACGTGCATTTGTCGATATTTTTAACCGGACTGTGGAGCCAATCGTAGGAAAATGCCGATTATCTACTCACCTGTGTTTTGGCAACTTCAAAGGCCATGCCGTAGGCTACCGCAGGCTTGCGCCCATGTTTCCCGATTTTCTGGATTTCAAAGTAGATGAGATGCACGTGGAAATGGCAAATAGGGAATTTGCTGAAATCGAAATGATCGGCATGATTGGACGCAAAATGGATGTGGCAGTAGGCATCGTAGACGT
>JAOUOM010000616.1 GCA_029880385.1 Cyclobacteriaceae bacterium
CGTTTCGCCAAAATCTATCCCGCCACCCGGCGGACTCCATATAAAGCCCGCTTTGCCCAGTCCGGAATGTTTCAATAACAACAGGGTGTCATTTTCTGCCAGGAGGCCACACACACGGGCCCTGACCGGCTTGTTATACTTTTTTATTCCTTTTTCGTTACATTCACTCATGATTGAAAACCAATCATGTAAATTTGATGTTTCTAATCCTAGTAAACCAGAAAGTACGATGAAAAAACTAGTAATTCCATTTTTTGTACTGGTGGCGTTCGTAGCAAAAGCACAACAGCCTCCCGTATTTGAAGAGCCTGCGGCAGGACCGAAAATTACATTTAAGGAAGCAAAATATGATTTTGGGAATATAAAGCAGGGTGACATGGTCGAACATGTCTTTGAATTTGAAAATACGGGTACCGAACCCCTGATCCTGAGCAATGTGCAGACAACCTGTGGGTGTACGGCCTCTTCGTGGCCCAGGGAACCCATTGCACCGGGTACCTCGGCTTCTATTACCGTTACATTTAACAGTCGCGGAAAAATAGGGGTTCAAAACAAAGTGATAACGATTATTTCAAATGCAGTCAACCCACGGGAGCGCGTGATGATTGTCACCAATGTATTGCCACCCGAAACGGAAGGTTAATTTTTTTTGATTGACTGGAAGAAGAGCCAGCCCCATCCTGCCATAAACATGAATCCTCCCAGGGGGGTAATAGCCCCTAGCCATGTGAGGTTAGTGACGGACAGCAGGTAGAGGGATCCTGAAAATACCAGAATACCGCCGGTCAGTAAGCCGGCGGTTATTTTTTGCCCGGGGATTTCGCCAACGGCCAGTACCAGAAGGGCCAGTGCGTGAAACATGTGGTAGGTAACTGCCGTGTGGTAGGTGTCAGCACGACCATTGGCAAGAAGCACTTCCTGTAGCCCGTGGGCACCAAATGCACCCAGTGCCACAGCCAGGCCTCCGGCGAGTGCTGCAAGGGCAAGTATTTTTTTATTCATAATTCCTGTCACCAAAAATTGAACTGCCGATTCGAACCAGGGTTGCCCCGTTTTTGAGCGCAATGGGGTAGTCTCCGCTCATCCCCATCGAAAGCTCCGTGAAATCCGTGTTTTTTCCCGTTGCATTTACCTTCAATTCTTCCAGAAAGGATTTTAATCCTGCAAATTCCCCTTCTACCTGTGATTTCCGGTCGGTATTTGTAGCCATACCCATCAGCCCTTTTACATGCAGATGGTTCATTGCCCGGAATTCGTCACTTTCCAGCAATTCCCTTATCTCCTTCATGTCGAAACCAAATTTGGTTTCTTCACGGGCAATGTGGACCTGAAGAAGAACGGAAATGACCCGTTGGTTTTTGCCTGCTTCTTTGTTGATTTCCTGAAGTAAGCGGATACTGTCGACACTGTGAATCAGGTGTACGAACGGGGCTATGTATTTGACTTTGTTGCGCTGGAGATGACCCACCATGTGCCATTGGATGTCTTTTGGCAGCAGGTCGTGCTTTTCCACCATTTCCTGCACTTTATTTTCCCCAAAGGCCAATTGGCCGGCAGCATAGGCCTCGCGGATCGCTTTTAGGGGCTTTGTTTTGGATATAGCCACCAGTTGAGCACCATAGGGGGCCAGTTCCTTTTTGTACGCTTCAATTTTAATTGCAATTTCCGACATGCCCTGTTGCTTTTTACCCATTATGATAGTCAAACATTGGTTAAGTTTGATGTGGTCAATGATGTGACGATTGATATGGCAATATTAGGTACTTTACTCAAAAAAGGGATGTCTTTGCGCGAAAGTATGGAACAACAGTATACGTCCCCTGTTGATTTACAAAAACAGGAGTTGCGCAAGCTGCTGATCCATTGTCAGGATACACGGATTGGGGAGAAATATGGATTTCAGAAACTACTTCGGGAATTTAAAAAAAAGGATCATGAAGCCTTTTACCAGGCTTTTTCTTCTTTGATTCCGGTATATGATTATGACCGGATGTATGAGGCCTGGTGGCACATGGCCAAGGAGGGCAGGAAAAACATTTGCTGGCCTGGAACCATTCGGTATTTTGCCCTGAGTTCGGGTACAGCCGGTGCTTCATC
>JAOUOM010000054.1 GCA_029880385.1 Cyclobacteriaceae bacterium
CCATCCTGAAAAACAAGGACTGGGGAGAAGCAAAGGTGATACCGGCCCCTACGATGATCGATGAGCTATGGCAGGAGCGTCCGAATAACCCGCGCAAAATCACCATTTGGGGAAATTTTGACCGGGAGTCGCTCATGCAGGATTTTTATGCGGTCATGCAGCATCCGGTTTTGGGGCCATGAGGCTGCCTGCCGATTTGTCTGTATGGGAATGCTGCCGAGCAGGCCGTGTTACTTTGCGCTGATGGCGATGTATGAAACCTGCCGGAAGGGAGCTCCGCTACTGGTCACTCCTTCGATGACGATCCGGTACCGTGTGGCCCGGTCAGCGGCATAAAATGACAATCCGGCCATTCCGGTAGCCTTGTCGGTCAGGGTGCGGGGTGCCCAATAGACCGTAGAGCGGTAGTCGGCAAAGGAGTTGCGACTCGCAGGCTGGCCATAATCCGGGGATTTGAATGCCGCTGCAGTTGTATAGCCCAATATTTTTTCGGTATGGAAATATGTGTCATTGAACGCGTCTTTGTGTGGGTTGCCGGCATAATAGTCCCCTGACTTGGTCTGGATAATAATGACCCCACTGGAACCTCTGGATCCATAAATAGCGGCACCGCCAAACTTGATCACATCGATACGGGCAATGGTATTGGGGTTGAGCGAATTAATGAAATGGCCGACGGCAAAGGTGGAGTCTGCCGGGGATATTGGCACGCCATCGAGTATGACCAGGGGATCCTGACTGGAATAGGTGTTGGGTGGGCCAATGATTACCTTGCCCCCGTGAAGGACACGAAGGCCGGGAACCCATGCCTGCATGGCCGAAAGCAGGGAAGTCCGGTTAGTCGCAAGAATCCGTTCGCTATTCAGGCTGATGTCGGGTGTGCCATAGATTGTCTGCGGACGTTTGATTTCCTCACGGGTAGATTTTATTTCCACGGCTTCCAGCATGGTGGTGTTTGCCCCGTCATCCCATGGTTTGTACTGCTGGCGCGATTCTTCCCGGACGATGGAGGCAGGTGGGGCCACCCGGGGCAGGCGGACAGGGGGTATTTGGCGATTGAGCAGCGTGAACATACCATAATGCTTTTTCTTTGCTTCGCCGGGCTGAAAGGATAGTTGAACTGAGTCGTCAAACTGAAAGCCACTCGCCCGGAAATGGCCTGTTTCATCGGTTTCAATGGTGATAAAATCTTCCAGTTTGCCTTGTACGATGGTCACGTCTGTCTTTCCGGGGGTTTTCCGGAGGGTCTGGTAATGTCCGCTGATGCTGATCCCGGTTTCGACGGGATACAAAACGGCAGTCGGAGGCAGTATGGGGGGGAACGCAAAATAATCGGTGATCTGATGCTGGCCGGGCCATGAAACGACCTGTTGTGCATCGGTGACAGACACGGAAAAGTCTGCATGCAGGGGATTTCCGACCGTGTCTGTGAGTTGGATAGTCAGTTCAATTTTGTCCCTGGTTTGGTAGCTCTTTTTGTCGGTTTCGAGGGTTACCCGTACGTCGTTGTTAGGCGAAGCACCGGGCTCGCCGGTGGTCACGACCCGTTCGTAGGGATCCAAAAGGGGAACGGGGACCAGGTAGATCAGGTCATCACCGAAGTTGAGCATCCACTGCGTATAGGCCCGGAGGTAATAGGTGCCTGTTGGGATTTGGGGATGTAGTTCCAGGGTACCGACAGCTGCCCCGCCTTCAATTTTCACGCATTGGGTACGTACGATTTCTTTTTGCGAATTGATGAGTTCTACGTATAGCACACGGCTGAGCGAGTCCATTAATTCCGGGGATGTATAATTCATATAAGCCTTGAACCATATTTTTTCCCCGGCATAATAATAGGGTTTGTCTGTATGGAGATAGGGTTTTTCCATTAGTGCCAGGAGGCGTTCCTGTGTGTAGTTTTCGGCCGTAAGCAGGTTGCCACCCGATTCGCCCGGCAGGTAATCGTAGGGCAGGAGGTTGGCGATACGGGCTTCGTACATTTGCCCGGACACCACCAGGCTGCCGGGGTTGAGGATGACGCCCAGTCGGTTGACCACTACTTCGCCACCGGTAATGCTGAGCCATGAAACGGGGAATGAAACGTCCGGGTAAATTCGGGTATTGGTATAGGATTTTGTATAGTGAACCTCAAGCTCGGGGCCGGTATGGATGTTAAATTCCCCCGGAACTTTGCCCGGGCGCACGATTTGATCGGAGGAAAAGGGGTGAATGGTATGTCCCAGTGCGGCTGCCAGGCTGGGTGACTGGATTTTGGCACTCTCGATTTTCACGTTTTGGCTATGGTAATACAGGTTGAACCCTTCTTTACCGGCCTGTCCGTCGAGAAGCGATTTGAACAAATGGCGGTACGAGCCCCGGTAGGCCGCCAGGCGGTTTTGCTCCCAGTAGAGGGCTGTTTCAGGATCGGTGGTGTAGAGTGGTTCGAAGCGAACCTCCCCGGTGAGCACATAGGCATCGGGCCGGGCCAGCAGGTTGTGGAGGTAATACACCACTTTGTATCCCAATGCACTGTTTTCCACCTCCAGGGGAGCGGAGGCTGTGGCGGTAAAGAAGAGTTCGCCTTCTATTTTTTCCTCCAGAAATTCCAGTACCCAGGGGTTGAGGATCCGGCATGACCTGGCAAAAGGGGTGGTACCCAGGAATATTTTTTCAAAATAGCGGCGTTGTTTTTCCCATTCCCTGTCACGTTCGTCGCTTACCTGTACATCGGCGAGCTGCCGGTTGTCGGGTTTCAGCCGGATGTTGAGATGGCGTGTTTCGCCTTCTGTAACCTGCACCACCTGTGTGTGGGTCTGGTAACCGATAAACGATACGATGATTTCATTGGAGCCAATCGGGATGTTTTGCAGGATGAAATGTCCATTGGCATCGGCGGGGGCACCCAGTGTGGTGTGATTGATGAATACATGGGTAAAGGCAAGTTCCTCGCCGGTATCGGCATCCCGAATGTTTCCTTCAATCTGACCGGTCTGTGCCCGAAGCGGAAAAATGAAGCCGGTAAGCGTGAGAAGAAGCAGGATTTTGGTAAAGTGAAAAAAGGCATCCATGGTTCGGCAAACGTTTGGGTACAAAAAACAGATCCGGGTGGTTCTGTGTATCAATCTACGTCAATTTATCCTGACAGGCAAACGGACGGATAGCGGGGAACTGCGAAAAAAGGGGATGGCTAAATGGCCGTAAGGTGGGGCGCAAGACCGAAATGGATCTGGCGGGACGGCCGGCTTGCGCCACCGCGAGGGGGGTAGTGGGGAGGTAGGTGCGTGGACGGGTGCGCCTATCCTCCCCGGTAATGAAAATGAGTTTACAGTAATTCAGCCAGT
The DNA here is from genome assembly GCA_029880385.1 of Cyclobacteriaceae bacterium. Classification (GTDB taxonomy): domain Bacteria; phylum Bacteroidota; class Bacteroidia; order Cytophagales; family Cyclobacteriaceae; genus JAOUOM01. The sequence continues at coordinate 3,324 of JAOUOM010000054.1, forward strand.
TGTTTTTCGGAAAGCCTGTGCAGGTAGAGCCGTTCATATTTGCCAGCCGTAAAGGTGGAGCCAAGTACCAGCAGCCCATTATCGGCTGTCAGGGCCAAATCACCCAGGTTGAAGGCATTGAGGTAGCCGATGGTGTGCCGGTTGACCAGGGCACCGGTGCTGTCATAAAAATAAAGGATCAGTTCGCGGTTTTCTGTCTCGGCTGCCACGATCAGGTAGGTGGCTTGGCCGAGCGTGTATTCGACCATGGAGATGCGGCTGTTGGCGCGGATTTCGCCGACGTTGCCATCCATCAGGTCGATGGCCGAACTGATGCCCTGCTCCTGCAAGGAAACGGTAGGCCGGATAAAGATTTCTTCAAATTGAAAGCCGGCAACGGCATATGTACCGTCGGACAAGGGCAGGATGTGGCTGATGCCCCCCACGGTTGATTGGCCCTGAACAATACCTGTGGGTGCGCCCGAGAGGCCCGTAAAGGCCAGGGACAGGGTATAGTTGTAGAGGCCATTGAAAAAATAGGATCCGGAGGGGGTGGTTCCGATCTGGAAAGGCATCTGTGATTTTCGCTGACTGAAATGATTGAGGATCAGGGCATCGGCATCACTCCCCTCGCCTATGCTGTAGGCGATGGATGTAGCGGGTGTGCCATCGGTTTGGAGGAGGCTTACGACGGTCATTTTGTCGACGGCATTGTAGGAAAGGAGTGCGATCTGGTTGTCAGCCGCAGTGGCGGCAAGCGGAAAAGAGATGGAGCCCGAAAGCGGAATGGGGGTATCCATTTCGCCTTTTTGATTGACCGTAACGAGGTAGGCTGCAAAATTCACGGGGTTCATGCAAAAGAAAAAGTACTGGCCATTGATGTCCAGCAGCCCCCCGATGGGGTTAACGAAATCACCCGGCAACTGGTGGAGGGATTCGAAATTGCCATCCTGGTCCACTTTGATAAGCACGACGCCCGGGAAGTCGGTGGTATTGACCGTGCGACCTGCCAGGATGACGGCTCCCTGATCGAGTGTTTCGCGGACGGAAATGGGATAGTAGGATACATCCACATTGCGGTCGCCCAATACTTGTGTGAAATGTTGTTTGTCGATAGGCTCGTCCTGACAGGCGGAAAGGACCAGCAGAAGCATGATTGCCAGAAAACCAATTGATTTCATAGGGCTTAGAATGATTTGAAGTCCGAACTAATGTACCGAAGGGGGAAGAGGAGGCTTACGTTGATCGAAAGATTGCGTAAGCGCATGTCGTCAAAGATATCGCCGAAACCCGAAAAGGTGGTTTCAGAAAAGCGATGGGAAGGATCGATCACATTGCCCAGGCTTTCGCGGTAGTTTACTTCCAGAGAGGCACGTACGTTGCTATCCAGGTCATAGCCGATACCGATACCGGCGAGGAGTCCTGTATAGGAACGTTGGAACGAAGGGTCGACGTTGGCAGAGGTGGGTGGATAAATGCTGACCTGGGGTGGTGAAAATGCGAGGTCGGTGTAGGTGACCTGCATGGACTTGACGGCATTGACACGGTAGCCCTGGAAAACACCGGCCATCACGTAGGGTTTTAGGGGTTGTTTGAGGATGTCGTAGCGTACGAAGAGGGGTAGTTCAAAGTAGTCGAGGCGATGATCGGTGTGGTAGTCCATGGTCATTGCGGTAGCCCCGGTATTGTCGACCCAGTTTTCTGCAAGGTTATACTCAAAACGCATCTGGCGCCATCCCGGCGTGGTACCGATGGACAGGCCTTTGTAGTAAAATGTGAGGTTGAGGCCTGCATTTGTACCTGCTAGTGAAAAGTTGGTGTAGGTTTTTGTGGCTTCTTCCAGGTTGACATTGGTGATCCCCATAAATTCTTGGGTGGGCAGTGCCTGTGTGATATTGGTTCCGCCCTGTATGCCGATAAACCATTGGGTTTTCAGAAAGTCTTTAAACGGGTTCATGGGCCGGTATTGGGCCAGGACTGCCGGTGCTGACGAGAGCAAAAGCAGGACAAATGTGGTCAGTGTAAAATTTCGTCGGCTCATTGCTTGATGATTTTTATCGATTTGGTCAGGTGTTCGGACTGAAACCTGATGTGGTAAATACCAGGGGACAAAAATGACAATTCCAGCGTGACGGAGTGCCTTCCGGCTTCATTGGTGACGTTTTTTTGATACATTTTTTTCCCATTTGCGTCGATTACTTCCAGAAGGGCCTGGTGTGGCGCATTGTAATGATACACAAGTGTTGTTTCGGAAGAAACCGGATTGGGGAAAACTTTTTCCAGTGAAAAACGGGAAGCAATAAACGGGTCGGTACCCAGCACGGTATCGCGGGCCAGTTGGAGGCCAGGGTCGATGGACAGAAAGTCCCCGAAAAATATATCGTTTCGAATTACCTGTTCATCTACCTGGAGCCAGTCGCGGAGGATACTGGCATAGATCTGCCGGTAGTCGTACTGGAGTGCCACGTTGTTGTCATTGAGGTCGGGGCAGTTGCCAAAAACACCCGGGTTGACGTGGCGGCCAAACAGCATGACCGGCCCGCCGGTACCATGGTCGGTGCCATAGCTGCCGTTTGACGGGATACGACGGCCAAATTCAGACATGGTCATGGTGAGTACCCGGTCTTCGAGGCCACGATGGGCCAGATCTCGTTGAAATGCCCGCATGGCAGACGAGATATGGTAGAGGAGGGCAGCATGGCCACCCAGGGTAGAATCGTAATCTTCAACCTGTCGGGCATGGGAGTCAAACCCGCCGATTTTCAATAAAAATATTTTGGTTTTCACACCTTCTCCTCCCCCGTCAAGCAGTTTGGCTACCAGACGCAACTGGCTGGAGAGCGGATTCCGGCTTTTGCCGAAGGGGTATTGGTCCGGGTATTCGACGGGCGATTCAGGTGCACGCTGGTATACTTCCTGCAGACGCTTGATATAGTCCTCAGATTTTTGCTCCAGTCCGAGGATCCAGTTCATTTCTTTGCCATAGGGCGAGTCGTTGAGGAAAGCAGGAGGCAAGCCTCTGGGGTCTACCCCGGCATCGTCGAAGCCCTGTAGCTGGGCGATAAGCTGTGCCAATTGTTCCGGGCTGCTTCCGAGGGCAAGTGCTGTCGGGATGTTTCCTTCCTGATGAAAAAGGAGAGAGACTTCATTGCCCATTTCCAATGCCAGGGGGTCGGGCATATCCAGGTTGGGGAAATCATCGGGATAGGAAAGCGGCTCGTAGAGTTTGTTCAGGTAGCGACCAGCCCATCCGGAGGCAAAATAGTCGTCCGAATTTCCGCCCATAAACCAGATGTCCCTTCCTCTGAAGTGTGATCCGTTGTTGTTTTTGTAAGATACGCCCTGCACTACGGCGGCTTTTGCATTATCGTAGAGGGATTTGAAATCCGTCATATCGGGGTGCAGGCCTACCTGTTGCTCGGCAGGCAACGTGCTGTCGAGGGGGATAATGGTTCGCTTGCCGCTTTTGTAGGGAAGGGCAATATTTGACCTGCGGTTATAGTACAGGTCGTAATTTTCGAGTGGCACGATGGTGTTGATACCGTCGTTGCCCCCGTGCATTTGCAGGATGATGAGGACACGGTCATTCTGGCTTGCGGCCGATAGTCGCGCCAGTTTTTGCTCTGCGCCAAGCAGACGGATCGGGACGCCTTGGAAGGCGATGGGTGCCCCGGCACTGATGGCAATTTTCTTCAGGAAATTTCTTCTTCTCATGTTTTACATCAGTTGGTATTCGGGACTTTGCAACAGGGCATTGAACAAAAAGGACAAACGTTCAGAAGCGATCTCGGCATCATAGGAGGCGGGCTGCCACAGTAGAGTCCAGGCCGCTTCGCCCTTTTCGCCCAGGCCTTCTTTGTAGAGGAATTCCTGAAGGAAAAAATTCATCCGCTCTGCCGTGATGTCGCCGGTGGATCCGGCCACGAAATCCGCATTTTCATAAATGGGCAGAAAATAACTGACCAGTGTTTTTACGAGCAGCTGGCCGTCGGTATATACCGAAGCCAGGAAAGTGTTTGTGACGAAATTGAGCAGGTGCACTTTGTCGGGGACGATTTCGGTGGTTTCTGTCAGGTGGTTTCGTACAAAATTGTAGCGGTTTGTCAGGTAATTGGTTGTAATCCAGCCCCGGTGATAGATCGGGTACTGGTGGTAGGCCGGATAGCCTGCTACTTCGTAGGGTTCGTAATAATTGAGGCCCATCAATTGCAGATTGAGGCTCAAATCGCCCATTAGCGAATAAAAGCCTGCAGGATCCTGCAGGTAGTCCGGCACCTGCAGGCCAAACTGCCTGATGAAGCCCATGGTCAGGTCTAGCGGTGACTTGATGATTGAGCCAAATACATCATCGGTGCGTGTGCTGAGCCCCTCGTAAAACTCCAGGCTGCTAAATAAAGCTTCCAGTACGGGTTGTAGTTTGAAATTGTTGGCGATGAAGAGGGTAGCCATGTCCTGGATGATTGTCGATTCAATTGTGGCATCGATCTGGTGATAGACAAAAAAACGGTAGAGTTTGCGGCAAATGTTGTGAGCGGTTTCTTCGTTGCTGTAGATCAGGTCGATCAGTTGGCGGATTTCGTCGATGGCACTTTCTTCTGTGGCCAGGCCACCGTTCAGGAGGGCCGGGTCGGGCTCAATGACCTGGTTGTTCATGCGCAGGCTGAACGTTTTGGGGTCATTGTCGTGCGAGGAAGCCAGCGGAGCACCCCGTACGTTCCCCATGGGCAAGCCGGTATCCGGATCGATGGTGCTAAGCGTGGTATCCACGTCGAACCCCGACAATACGCGGGCAGCTGCCTGCACATCCTGTTCGGTATAGTTGAAATAATCCCCGTCAAATGCCGGGGCCGGCAGGCTGCCTTCGAGCCCCCGTCCGATGCTGTAGAGTTCGAGAAGTTCCCTGCCGTAGTTTTCATTGGGACGGCCTTTAACGTTGAGGCGGCCATCCAAAAAGATCAGCATGGCATTGTCGAGGCTGATCTTGAGCGTCAGGTTTTTAAAGTTTTTTTCCACGATCCGGTCCGGTATACCGGCGAGGGGGTCACCCGGGATGGTCAGGTCGTTTTTGTCAAATGCAAAAAAGCGGAAAAGCTGCTGCTGGAAATAGAGCATGCGACTATTCCCGACGGTTTCGCGCTTGGTAGTGAAATGCGTATGCAGGAAAAATACCAGTC
>JAOUOM010000617.1 GCA_029880385.1 Cyclobacteriaceae bacterium
ATGCCTTTGAGTGCCCGCATCACATTAGTGGGGGTAAACCATGGGTTTTCCCTTGCTGCCCGTTGGGTGATGGCTTCTATTTCTGATTCCCTGAGGTTTTCAAGCTGGCTGCCCAAGGAAGCAAATGCCTTGATCCGTTCTGTGGTTTTCATTTAGGTCGAACTAAAATAAGTTTACTATTGGACAATCTGTAACGTTTGGTTACATTTATCATAATCCAATTATGACGTTAATCGTTTGCGAAACTTTTGGCTGCAAACATATTGTTAATAATTTTGTTCGGAATTAAAGGATTTTAAATCATATACAACAATGGCAATTATCATAACGGACGAATGCATAAACTGCGGTGCATGTGAACCTGAATGTCCCAATACAGCAATATATGAGGGAGGTGTGGAATGGCGATGGTCAGATGGCACAAGCCTGAAAGAAGTGGAACTGGAAGATGGGAGTACGGTACAGGCTTCAGACACACAAGAGCCGGTTTCGGATGAATTTTATTACATTGTATCAGGAAAGTGTACGGAATGTACCGGATTTCACGAAGAGCCTCAGTGTGCGGCCGTATGTCCGGTTGACTGCTGTGTTGATGATCCCGACTATGTGGAAAGTGAAGATGAACTGCTGGCCAAAAAAGAATGGATGCACGGATGATATACCAAACCCCGGGTCGTTACCGGGGTTTTTTTATTTCATTTTTTTGCGTTTGATCAGGTAGGCACCCAATACTTTGTCAAATGAATCGCGCGTATCTACTTGTATAAAATCAATTTTTAGTTTGCCACACCCAAGCATTATTTGCCGGTAATATGTTTCCATTGTTTTTTGATAATCTTTTTTTACTGCTGCGGGCATGACCGTCAGGGATTCGCCGGTTTCTGCATCAACAAAGCGATAGGGCTGGTCTTTGAAGTCAAACCGGCGCTCGGTTTCATGATCGGAGACATGAAATAAGAGAATTTCGTGCCGGTTGTGTTTCAGGTGCTGCAGGGCTTCAAAAATGCCTTCCAGGTTTTGGCCCTGCTGAAACATATCCGAAAAAATAATAACCAGCGAACGTTTGTGTATTTTGTCCGCAATCAGGTGGATATTTTCGGCAATGGAAGAGCGGGGGGCCTTGGGTTTGGGGGCAGTCAGCATGGTATGCAACTCTCCAAGTAACTGATTAAGGTGCAGGCGGGTCGACTTTTGCTGGGTTTGTATGCGTATTTTATCGTCAAATGAAATCAGGCCAACCGCATCTCGTTGTTTTACCAGCAAAAAAGAGAGGGCAGCCGCAGCATATACACTAAACCTGAGTTTCTCCAGTCCGGGCCTGGGATAGTACATGGAAGCCGACGAATCGATGAGTAGCGTGCATCGGAGATTGGTTTCCTCTTCGTATTGTTTGGTGTACAACCTGTCTGTTCGGGCAAACACTTTCCAGTCGATATTTTTGGTGCTTTCACCGTAATTGTAGAGTTTGTGTTCAGCAAATTCGACAGAAAAGCCATGATAGGGCGAACGGTGAAGCCCGGTAATAAAACCTTCCACCATTTCACGAGCCAGGAGCTCAAGATTTTCAAATTGTTTGATAGTTGAAAGTTCCAATCCCATGCGATAAGGGTATGTGATTTTTGAAAAGTCGAAATTAAGGACCGAAAAGGAAAAATTTTGTTTTGCCCGTTTCTTCCATCAAAGGTTTGTAATATTAGTCGATTACATGCATCTTTATTTGGCAATTTTTAATAAACTTGTAGGGGACATTTTTAAGAAACGAACACATTAACCAAAAAACTGTGGAAGAGAATAAGGATAAAGGTAGAGAGGAAATCTATTCGGAAAGGGTGCGTGCAGGTAAGCGCACTTACTTTTTTGATGTAAAATCTACTCGTTCAAACGATTATTACCTAACCATTACCGAAAGCAAGCGACGATTTAAGGAAGAGGGATTTGTGTATGAAAAGCACAAAATATTTTTGTACAAGGAAGATTTTGACAAATTTATTGAAGCCCTGAATGAGACCGTTGCGCATGTGAAAACAGAATTAATGCCGGAGGTTGATTTTTCGCAATTTGAGCGAAACGATGATCATGGCGAGAACATTGACG